>NZ_JBFSSD010000037.1:0-53163 GCF_041466145.1 Vibrio sp. 10N.239.312.D08
GTAGAGGACTTTCACCTCCTAGATCAACGCCATGCTCGGCGCACAACAAAAAGCCAGCAATCCAAATGGACTGCTGGCTTTATAATGTTCACTCTTGTCGCCCTTTCACTTGGTTTGAAGGTGATTGAGTGACTCTACACAATCACTCAACACGCTCATCATTTCAAATCAAAATGTCTGGTAAGACAGAGCAAATACAAGTCAAAGTTACAGTGCTGCTTTCTTCGCTTCTGTAATCCAACCATCGAACGTGCTTTGGTTCGCTTTGATCCAACCGTTTACGTGCGCTTCGATATCAGCAGAGCTGTTCTTACCTTTACTCATCATCATGTTCTGAGCGCTTACATCATTGATGTTAAGTTTGATGATTTCAAAAAGCTTCGCTGCTGATGGGTTGTTCTTAGCAAACTCTTTATTCGCAATAATGCGCATTGAGTTCATTTCGAAGCCGTAGTTTTTGCCGTTAGATAGCGTCGTATCCACGTTCGAACGCTCGCCAGGAAGTGCTGAGAAAGGAACTTCTAACCAAACTACATCTTCATTAGGCACCAATACGCCACTTACCCAGTAAGGTGTCCACGTGTAGTAAAGGATTGATTCACCCTTTTGGTAACGAGAAATTGTATCTGCAATGATTGCAGCGTAGTTACCTTGGTTGTGAGTTACCGTATCGTCCAGTTTGAACGCTGAAAGTTGGTGTTCAATCACCATCTCACAACCCCAACCTGGGTTACAGCCTGTTAGGTCTGCTTTGCCATCACCGTCCGCATCAAACAGCTTCGCGATTTTTGGATCAGTTAATTGACCAATGTTGGTGATGTTGTACTTTTCAGCCGTTTTCTTATCAATTAGGTAACCTTGAGCAGCGCCGCTTACATATTGGCCTCACGGTAGAATTTCTCATCACCACCTGCCATTGTGTATTTATCAGCATGAAGCGGGAACCAACCTACCGTTAGGAACGTTGCGTCACCCTTTGCAATCGAGGTGTAGCCTACGTTGTAGTCCACTTCTTGAGTTGATTTCACGTCATAACCCAGTTCTTCTAGAGCACGGTTAACGATCAATGTTTGGAATGTCTCTTCCGCTACAGACGATTGAACAGGCTGAACTGATACGCCATCACCCGGTAGGCTTGCTGCCCACACGTTAGTCGATACCGCTAATGTAGAAACGATGCTTACTGCGAGTTTACTCTTCCATGAATTATTCATTGGTGTTTTTCCTTAATTGAAGTTCTGATTTGTTACCGCGATTAAGTACATTCAGTACAAGGGAAACAGGTCCCATGCGATACCAGCGTAATTTTGTATTACCAGCATTGACACCCAGTACTTGGGTGATTCTGTCTAATAAGATGGCTAAGATAACGATGCCTAAACCACCAACAGCGGCCAGTCCCATATCCAAACGGCCAATACCTCTCAGTACCATTTGACCTAAACCACCTACCGCAATCATTGATGCGATAACCACCATCGATAACGACAACATCAGTGTTTGGTTCACGCCCGCCATGATAGTTGGTAATGCAAGTGGCAGTTGAATTCGGTAAAGCATCTGCTTTTTGCTTGCACCGAATGAGTGACCCGCTTCGATCAATTCTTCCGGAACTTGCTGAATACCCAAAATGGTCAAACGAACAACAGGAGGAAGTGCGAATATGATGGTCACCACGACACCCGGAACGTTACCGATACCAAACAACATGACGATCGGTACTAAATAAACGAAGGCTGGTGTGGTTTGCATAGCATCCAAAATTGGGCGCACGAATTTAGCAGCCGTGTTACTTCGAGCGAGCCATATCCCCATGGGTAAGCCAATCAATAGGCAGAAGAATACGGATGTCATGACCAGTGACAATGTGGTCATTGCTTCAGACCAAGCGCCAATCAAGCCAATGAAAGTCAAAGATACGGCCGTTGCAACGCCAAGCTTCAAGTTTGAAAACTGCCATGCCACTAGAAACAAGATGATCAACATGAATGGTGCTGGCGTAGACACCAACGCCGTTTCAAATGAACTTAGGATAAAATCGATAGGCACACGGATTGCCTGGAATAATGGGCGTCCGTGCTCAACTAACCAATTCAGTCCAGACTCAACCCAAGTGTCAACAGGCAGCACAGCCTCTGCAAAAGGGTTAAGTGGATCAAAAGGTGTCGTTTCAACGGTTTCGCTGCTTAACCAATCCGCTGACGGTGAGGTATCAGCGGATTGACCCCAAGGATCACTTGCAGGTTGAGCTGCAGGGGCCGATTGAGACCATGGGTCATTATTTGTTTGTTCAGACGACATGATCTACCCCTTATCCAATGTTTGTAACAGTCGTGACTTAGTCACCACGCCAAAGTAATTACCTTGCTCATCCACAACAGGCACTGAGTAAGGCACACCACCAACTAGGCCAAGCACATCATTGATTGGTAAATCAGGGTTCAGCGTTAATCTATCATCGAGCTGCGCGCTGACGAGTGATTTGTTCTCTTTGTGAGCTTTACGAAGCGAGTCGATAGAGACAATACCGGAGTAACGGCTGCTCTTCTCAACTACGATGCCGTATTCGCGGTCGTTATCCATCAAAATTTGTAGAGCGGACGCCGGGCCATCGTGTTCTGATTTTTTAAATACCGCAGCTGGCTTCTTACGCGCAATGTCTTTCACAGTAAGCACGCTTGCTACGTTCACACCGCGGAAGAAGGCTTCGACATAATCGTTGGCTGGGTTATTAAGAATATCGTCTGGAGTACCTACTTGAACCACTTCGCCATTTTGCATAATCGCAATTCGGTCACCGATACGCATCGCTTCATCCAAATCATGCGAGATAAAAACAATGGTTCGTTTATCGTCATTTTGAAGGCGAATAAGCTCATCTTGCATTTCAGTACGAATCAAAGGATCGAGCGCCGAGAACGCTTCGTCCATCAACAAGATATCTGGGTCACATGCTAGTGCACGAGCCAAACCAACACACTGCTTCATACCACCAGACAACTCATCTGGGTAAGATTCTGAATATGCGCTAAGGCCAACACGCTCAAGTGCTTCAAGTGCTTCAAGTGCTGATTGCTTTCGTTGCTCAACTTCAACACCCGCAAGCTCTAGACCAAATGCGGCATTCTCGATGACCGTCATATGCGGCATCAAAGCGAAATTTTGGAAAACCATGGAGATGTTGTTGCGGCGAACTTCGCGGAGTTCATCTTCTGAGATGTGGGCAATGTCTTTGCCTCGAAGAAGCACATTGCCTTTGGTTGGTTCGATCAAGCGGTTGAGAAGGCGTACTAGGGTTGATTTGCCAGATCCTGACAGTCCCATTATGACGAAAATCTCGCCTTCTTGAATACTAAGAGAAACATCGTTAACGCCGATCGTTAGCCCTGTTTCTTCGAAAACTTTATCTTTATTTGCGCCTTCATTAATCATTGTAAAAGCACGGTCGGTGTCTTCACCAAACACCTTGTACAGTCCCTTAACTTCCAGTATGGGATCCATGTAATCTAATCCCTTCTCAGTTATTTAAACTTAAATTGGTTATTTAAACCCAAAAAACAATTAGCACTCTAAGTAATTGGCACGTGTAAATCAAGGTTCTTCGTTCGGTGAAACAAGGCAACAGACTGAAACCAGACCAGCAACAACAAGACCAAAAAATAAGCAAAAACAAAGCAAGCTACTGATAATAAAAGGTATAAATTAGATAAGCGTACGGCCAATATTATGTATTACGTAGTCGTAGATTATTGAATATTAATTTTACATTAGAGTGATTAATAGGCTGAATGAACCAACAAAAGCCATAATTAGTTCGTGCACAAATAATTCGAGTACGAACTATTCATTAAGCTTTCATGATGTTTCCGAGGCGAAAGTTCGCTCGGTAGAAAAGATAAGATCAACTCTCAATCTCTACCTAAAAACCAAAGGTCAACCGGCTAAAGTCAGCGAGTTGAAATCAACCTTTTCAACCAAGAATTTTAATACGTCACACCAACTGTGATACTTGCTGCAAACTGTCAATTGGTGATTATCTAAGCTGAACTTCAACTTGTAGAGTGCTCATTGCTGAGCCATTCTTTATAAAAGAAATAAGCATTTTCCCGTGACGAAATAGAGAAAAAGACAAGGAATTCGAATGATAAAAATGTTGGTGTGTGACTTTGACGGTACGCTTGATGGAGGCTCATCTCACGGTGTTAACCAGCTATTTGATTACCTCACAGAACAACCTGATATTCGCTTTATCATCGCGACAGGAAGAACATTACCTTCGATTCGAATGGGTTTAGAATCGGATAACTACCCGAAGCCACACAGTATTATTAGCGATGTGGGCACCAAAATTCATCATGTTCATTCCCAAAAACCAGACCATGTTTGGCATAACCAACTGGAAGCTTCTTGGAACAAATCAAGGGTAGAGACGGCTCTCGCCCCCCTTGATTTTATGGGTGAGCGCATAGAAAACCATCAAGGCGATTACAAGATCACCTTTGAAGGAAAGCTTTCAGAGCCTCAACACGAACTGATTGAATCTAGCTTGGAGATGCACGGATTAGATGTTCACCTGACTTACTCTCATGATTGGTACTTAGATATCACACCAAAAGGCGTTAACAAGGCGACTGCGATTCACCACCTACTCGAACAACACGATTTGAGCGTTGCAGAAGTGTGCGTCGCAGGTGACTCAGCTAACGACACCTCAATGCTCACCATTGAAGGCGTAAACTCGATACTGGTTGCTAACCATTACCCAGAGGTTGCTCACCTATCGGATAGAGACAACGTATACACGAGTAGAGCAACACATGCTGAGGGTGTCTTAGAAGGCCTTAAATACTGGCAAGGGCGTGCAGCAGCGGGTAATTAGAAATAAGTAGAGGTGACCGACTGCTCCCTACTTGCTATCCTTATTTCCAACCGGGAAGCCAATGATCCTTGTCGGTGAGATCCCGCCAGTTGATGTCTTCCTCTCGTTTGGTCATCACCGCTTCTATCAAACAACGAATAACCTCCCCTTCTTCAAACTCTACCTCTGTGACCATAAAGTGTTTTTCTTTCTTTACAGGGCTAACGGCCGTCCATTTACTGCGAAGTAGTTTCTTTGGATTGATTCGATTCATGAGTTTATTTCTCGCTTAGATGTCATTGATTATTATGGATTGTCTAGCCGACACTGAGTAATAGTCTTCGTCGCAAGAAAAGGATCAAAAAAAGCCAGCGATTAGGCTGGCTTCATTCAGTTAGCTATTACTTGTTAAAGATTAGCCGTTTTTAGGTGGATCAAATGCCGTGAGTTCTAATACTGGACCTGTGTATTTTTCAATCTTCACAAGCGCAGAGTTCGCTGCACAACCATTTGCCAAACGAGAGGTCGGAATATCCAACGTAAGTACGTTACAGCCGCCGTTTTTACATAGGCCTGTATCTTTATCTAAATCTGGCCAACCGCCTTCATGGATACATACTGAGCCTTGTTTGATGCCATCCGTCACTAATGCACCAACCAATACTTGGCCACGACCATTGTGTGCACGAACCAAATCACCTGTTTTAATGCCACGCGCTTTTGCGTCTTCAGGGTGGATTGAAATCGGCTCGCGGTCTGCGATAGCGTACTCTTCACGAATCTTCGCGTAGTTGAACTGACTATGTAGACGGTGCGCCGCGTGCGCTGTCATCAATTGCAGTTCGCCATCTTTAGCATTGCCGGTGTACTCTGTTGGCTCCATCCAAGTTGGATGTGGAGGACAATCATCAAGCTTGTAACCTTCAATCGTTTTCGAGAATATTTCAATCTTACCACTTGGTGTACCTAGTGGATTCATGATTGGATTCTCTCGGAAGTCAGCGTAACGAACGAACTGTGCGTTCTTCTCGTTCCACTTCATTTCGATCAGTTGATTGTCTTCCCAAAACTTGCTGAAGTTCGGCATAGCCACGCGTGCAGCGCGACCACCTTGTTGAGCAGCCTTGTAGAATTGGTACAACCATTCCATTTCTGTTTTGCCTTCGGTGTATACTTCATGACCACCTGGAGCTAACAGCTCTGCCATGTCTGCAAATACATCAAAGTCATTACGCGCTTCACCTTGTGGCTCAACCGCTTTCTTCATTGGTACTAGGTGCTGGTTACTGTAGTCACCAGTCATCGTCAGGTCATTACGTTCAAACGATGTTGTAATAGGCAAAACAATATCTGCATGCTTCGCAGCTGCGGTCCAGTAGATTTCAGAAATAACAACCAATTCCGGTTTCTGCCACGCTTTGATCAAACGGTTGGTGTCTTGGTGATGAGTGAAGTTACCACCGCCCGCCCACCAGATCATTTTGATATCTGGGAATACACGATCATGACCATTATGCTTGTACGCTTTGCCCGGATTTTCTAGGGCTTCTACAATACGAGCAACAGGGAACGAGTTGATCACCTTGCCTGTCGCAGACCAACCTCGCTCATCACTACCCGCTACAGCACCTAAAGATGCAGACATTGCAGGCAATACGCCAGCATCGCGAGATGGGTTACCGCCATTAGAGTAATGGTAAGAGAAGCCGAAACCACCACCTGGCAAACCAATCTGACCAAGCATTGCAGCAAGAGTTACTAACATCCAGTGGCGTTGCTCACCAAACTGTTGACGTTGAATACCCCAACCTGCCATCAACATTGTGCGGTTGCTGCTAAAAATATCAGCCAGCAATTCAATCTGTTTAGCTGACACACCACACACGCTCGACGCCCACTGTGCGTCTTTCACTACGCCGTCTTCTTTACCCATTAGGTAATCTTCGAAAACATCATAGCCAGTCGTGTATTTTTCGATGAACGTTCGGTCGTGTTTACCTTTGATAACTAACGCATGAGCAATACCCATCAACATCGCGACATCAGTCATTGGGTGTGGAGCAATCCACTCAGCGTTGTCGCCAAAGAACTCGATAGTTTCAGAACGCATTGGGTCGATAGCAATAACCGTTTTGCCCGACGTCTTCAACTGATGGAAGAACTCTAAGCCTGAGCAGTCTGTAGAACTCCAAGCGATCTTCAAAGTGTTCATTGGGTTTAGGCCCCAAAGTACAACTACATCACTGTGTTCTAGCACCATTGGGTGCGTTGTTTGTTGCTCATATACTTCAATCGAGCCCACAACGTGCGGCATGATAACTTGCGCAGCACCTGTTGAGTAATCTCCCATGTGACCAGAGTAACCACCAGCCATGCCCATGTAACGCTGAAGTAAAGTCTGTGCCTTATGAAGCACACCACTTGAACGCCAGCCGTATGAACCTGCGAAAATTGCATCTGGGGTGTTATTTGCACGAATACGCATATGTTGTTCGTGTATGAGTTTGTAAGCTTCGTCCCAAGATACGCGAACAAACTCATCGCTACCGCGCTCTGCTTTAGGCGCTAACGGGTTATCTAAGTAGCTCTTACGCACCATAGGGTATTTAATACGTGCTTTGGTGTGTACTTGATCTGGGCCTGTGGTTTGAAGGCTGTTAAAAACGGTTTGAGGTACCGCATTCGTGGTCGACACTAACTTGCCATCTTTCACTTCACACAGCATTGGTCCCATACGACCTGCCGTTAGAACACCTTTACCACGCGTGTTTGACGAAGCGACCGACATTGGAGAGAACGATGTAAACGCCATCGCACCAGCAGTGATACCTGTGCCTTTTAAAAATCCGCGACGTGTAATATCTGTCATTTTTTATTCCTTACTATTAGTGGCCAACAACGTCTTTCGCGTGGTTTTGGAAGTACTTAGTCAGAAGTTCAAGGTTTTGTTCTGAGATATCTGTACGAGCTCCCATACCTTTAGCTACTGGTCCCCAAGCGTTAACAGTGAAGTGCTCACCAGGAATTTTTGCGTGACAAGTCGAACAGTAGACGTTGTCTAACTCTTCTGCGTAAGACCAGATTGGGTCTAGGCTATCAACAACTGGCGAAGTAATGTCACCCGTTAACGCAACAGAACGCCACTCGTTACCATAAGCATCGGCTTCGTATTCACCAGTAGTCAGTGCTTCTTGACCTTTATCAGTTAGTGTCGCAACGATTGCACGTTGACCTTCACCGAAGTAAAGCACTTGCTCTGCGCCTTTCATTTGGAAAGCATTCAGAGTCACAGTACGGTTGTCGCCTTCAGCTTTAACCACTTCTAGTTTTGCTGTTGGATTTAGGTTACCAAATTCGCCCATTGCGATGTCGGTTACTGGGTAAACCACTTTCGCATCAACTGGCGTATTTTGAGTAAAGGCAATCAAGGTCTCGAAGGCTTTGCTGTCTAGTTGAGCTTCTGGGGCAAAGTGCGCGACGCCTTTATGACAGTCGATACACGTTTGGTTATTTTCACGACCATAAGCATGCATTTTTGCTGCATCACGAGATTGCTCGAACTCTTCCATTGCATCGAATTCGTGACAAGAGCGACAAGTCGCTGAGTCATTCTCGCGGAATTGAGCCCAAACTGTCTCAGCCATCTCTTCACGGTGTGCTTCATATTTCTCAGGCGTGTCTATCTTACCTGAAATAAATTCGTGGTAGATGTCTTTGGACGCTCTTACTTTGGTGATCACGTAGTCAATCGGATCAGTTGGAATGTGGCAATCGGCACATTCAGCTCGAATGCCTTTTGCGTTACTGAAGTGTACAGAACCTTGGTATTCTTTGTGGGGTGCTTCCATTGTGTGGCAAGAAACACAAAACTCAGTGCTCGATGTATAGTGCATAACGGCTGCAGTTCCCCCTAAGGTTAACCAGCCAATACCTATACCAACCGCCGCTATTAGTGCGATATAACGTTTTTTTATTGTCATAATTCTTAATCATCTTCAACAATTGGTTACAATTAAGATCAGAATAGTACTTTAGGGGTAGATCAGTTTGATTTGGATCACAAATCGCATTCTGAGGAACAAAAATTGAACCTTTATGAGAACCCAAGGTCACTTCACGAAATTATTCCCCACCAGATACAATCACCCACCAAATAAGAAGCAGCGGTTAAATATTCATTATTGATCAATCCAACATCAACGAGACAAAACGGCTTTCTAAGTCAAAGAAGTAAATTGTAAATCTATTACAATATTGGCTATCTATTTTTCATAAACTCCTCACTCAATGAACCAAACAGAATTCCAACAAAAAATGGCGAGTTTCACCTCGATTGAACAAGCGCTTGATTACTTCGAAATTGGGTTTGATAGCAAGTTCATCAACCAAAATAGAGTCGAGCTTATGAAACGCTTTAATGGTTATCTGATCCTGTCAAAACCCGATGATTGGTTCTCAGGAAGAAGAGCGCTGAAAAACGCTTATTGTAAGGTTCAACGCAGCAAGTTAGATCGCCACACACGTTCAGCCTGTCGTGGGTGTACAACTTGTCAGCGTCGATAGATAGGAAGTACTGCTCAAAGTAGAGAACTAAAAAGTAGATAGTTGAAATAACATCTCATTACGATTTAGTTAGTGGTTTGCTCGAAAAAAAGTGTGCTAGTCTTACGGCAACTCAACTACGAGATAAAAACTACAATGAAAATTTTCAGCAATTTCGAAAGCGGCAACATTCACGTCGTTTCTGCAGATTCACCACAAAACATTCAACTGACGATCCCAGCAGACTACCAAACTGAAATCTCTCAGTGGTTCCACTTCCGCTTAGAAAGCGATGCTCAACAAGCACACCACTTTGAAATCGGTCAATTGGCAACATCTGCCTACCCTGAAGGCTGGAAAGATTACGATGTAGTTGCATCGTATGACCGTGAAGAGTGGTTCCGTATCCCATCTCAGTTCGATGGCGATACATTAAGCTTCGATATCATCCCTGAACACGATTCAATGTACTTCGCGTACTTCGCGCCGTACTCATACGATCGTCACCAAGATCTTCTGCACAATGCTCAAACGCACCCGGCTTGTAAGCTTGAAACTCTGGGCCACACGCTAGACAACAACGACATCACTTTGCTAACCATCGGCGAGCCAAGTGAAGAGAAGAAAAACATCTGGGTTATTGGTCGCCAACACCCTGGCGAGACGATGGCTGAATGGCTGATCGAAGGCCTGCTACAACGCCTACTTGATGAAACAGATACGGTTGGTCGCTCTCTTCTAGACAGCGTTGTGTTCAGAGTTGTACCAAACATGAACCCAGATGGCAGCATCCGCGGTCACCTGCGTACTAACGCGATTGGCGTAAACCTGAACCGCGAATGGCAATCACCTTCTATGGAACGCAGCCCAGAGGTATTCCTTGTTCGCGAGCGTATGCTGGAAACGGGCGTTGACCTGTGTCTAGATATTCACGGCGACGAAGCGATTCCATATAACTTTGTAGCAGGTAGCGAAGGCACACCTTCTTACAACGAGCGCATCGCGAAGCTAGAGAGCCACTTCAAGCAAGCACTGCTCACTATCACGCCAGAGTTCCAAGATGAATTTGGTTACGATAAAGACGAACCAGGCAAAGCAAACATGACAGTTGGCACAAACTGGATTGGTGAGCAATTCAAGTGTTTGGCTTACACCGTCGAGATGCCATTTAAAGATCACATCAGTCACGCTGACGAACTTTACGGCTGGTCTCCAGAACGAAGTGTCGCGTTTGGTCACGATATGCTAGCCGCAGTTTGGGCTACAGTAGACGAGCTATAAGGCGAACTAAGCTCATTAGCTTTACCTGTATCGCCTTTGGTTTATAAGAATCTGGGCTATAGATAGAACAAAGCCCAGCACTTGTGAAAGTGCTGGGCTTTTTAATATCGGCTTGGATGAGTGAATCTAACTTTAAAAGCTTTCTATGCCACTCTGAGACTTGCAAAAAATACCGGGTATCTTTGCCTAATATGCCTTTGTTCAGACACCATATCTTTGAAGCTTGGGCCTTGTGATAACTGAACGATCACTTCATCGCCCTCTTGTCTCAACACAGCACCACTAATATCGATACTGTTGTTGTCATGCAACCTCAAGGTGCCGGCCATTGAAAAGCCACGATAAACAGGAATGATGTTACGCATCATCAGGCGTACCCCCTTTTCAGACACTTCACTGACATGAAAAAGCTCATCCTTAATTCGCATCACCGGACGTGCCTTTTGAGGGTACTTTAAGCGGTAATATTTGCGTTTCTGGGTGAATGAATCTTCACGCATTAGTGACTCCCTGTCTCTGTTATTTCGGTCAAGCAATAGACTGTAGCTTCAATTGGTTTTAAATAAACACATTCACCAAATTGATAGCTAATTATTATATCGACTTTCCGAGCTAATGCTTTAGAGATTTATACAGAGAAACAAGGATTGCTTAGCATTCAGTAAAAAATGAGAACTGAATCGGAAATGAAAACTAAGCCGGAAATGAACTGAACCAATAGCTAAAAACCCAATTCTTCGCATCGCACCCTAAAGCTGAAACAATGCCAACTGAATGCTGAAGCCCACGAATAGAATCCCACACACAATGTTCACCATTTGCGAGGTGCGCTTTTGAACTAACAAGCGCTTAAAGGTATCCGCCATTAAGATCACAACTAAGAACCACATCGACACCACTGACGCTTGAATTGCACCAAGTATCAAACTGTCTGTCACAATCGCATCTGTTGAAACAAATTGAGGGAATATAGAAAGATAAAACAGGACAATTTTAGGATTCAGTAGATTAGTGAGAAGCCCTTTGAAAAACTGATGATATAGCTTACTTCCCGATGCGCTCACCACAGCAAGCACGCCCTCTTGAGCTCGCAATGCCGCTCGAAAGTGATTACAACCAAGCCAGATTAAGTACAAGACGCCCAGCCACTTAAGACCTTCAAACGCCATTGGGGTCTGAGATAACAGTAAGCTCATGCCATTCGCAGAAACAAACGCATGAAAAAAGAACCCGCATGACACACCCAACACGTTAATAAACGCAAACAGCTTTCTTTGGGTTAGAGCCGTGCTCAATACCAACAGAGCATTTGGGCCTGGAATAATGGCAATAAAAAACACGATGATAATAAACAGCCAGATACTTTCCCAACTCATTTCGCTCTCATTTCCTTAAAGCTTCCTAATCATACTTGATCGTTTTAGGGCGGGTATTGTACGTCCATTCAATACCATTACAATATGCCCAACGTTTAATTAGCTTAGCTCGCTTGCCTTAGTTCAGTTGTATGGATAACGCTTAAATTTAACGTGTATAATTCACCCGTTTATCCTGTAACGCAGCAAAACTCATTCTCTAACATTTATAGCCCTGTTAGACTCCACCTCCATTTTGATACTTGGTTCATTTATGTCATTTGATAGCCTAACCCTTAACGCAAAAACCGTCTCCGCGCTCTCATCTCAATTCAATAAGCCGACAGAGATACAGCAAGCGGTAATTCCTACCATTATTGCGGGGAAAGACGTACTCGCATTGGCTCAAACGGGCAGCGGTAAAACATTGGCGTTCGGCTTACCTTTACTGAATAACATCAACCAAGATGTGAATGAACTGCAAGCACTGATCATTGTTCCAACCCGTGAACTTGCATCTCAAGTGACCAAATCTTTAGAACCGATCGCGACAACGCTCAATATCAAATTGGTAACGCTAACGGGCGGCGTAAATACTGATGATCAACAGCAACAATTATCGACTAAACCACAATTAGCCATCGCCACACCGGGCCGCCTACTTGCTTTAATCAAAAGTGATGAACTGGATATAGCTCGGTGTTCATCATTGGTTCTTGATGAAGCCGACCGCCTGATCGACATGGGATTTTGGCCAGATATTCAAGCGATTACTTCAGCACTACCGAGCAAACGTCAGTCACTGTTGTTCTCTGCGACACTTCCGCCCGAATTAGTAGGTCAGGCTGAAGAGCTTCTTTCAAATCCAGTTAAGGTCACGACACATCAAGAAAACAGCGTGGTCGCGGCTATTGAAGAAACCCTGTATTTAGTGAACAAAGGCAGTAAAGCTCAAGCGCTCATCGCACTACTCAATCAACACACATGGCCGCAAGTATTGGTATTTATTGGCGCAAAAGACAATGCCGATGCATTAACCAAACGATTGAATAAAGCCAAAATCAGTGTGAGTGCGTTACATGGAAATAAGAGCCAAGAAGAACGAGAGCAAGCATTAGAAAGTTTCAAAAATGGCGAGACTCGTGTGCTTATCGCGACAGACGTGATGGCTAGAGGCATTCATATTGATCAATTACCTGTCGTAATTAACTTCGAATTACCTTCTCACTCAGCAACTTACGTACACCGCGTTGGTCGTACAGCAAGAGCAGGAAGTACTGGCTGCGCGGTCTCTCTGGTTAGCCACAGCGAAACTGACTACCTCAATGCGATTCGCACCTTGACCAATAAGCCGTTAGTGCTGCAACCATTAGAGGGTTTCCCGGTTACCGACAAACCTGCATCTGAAACGACCGCTCGCAAGCGTCCACCTAAAGATAAAATGGCCAATCGAAGAACAGCTAAAAAGAAAAGCATTAAGCAATTTAAAAGCAAACCAAATAGCTCTAAGTAACCAGAAATAACTCTAAGTAACCAGAAATAGAATGGTCAGCTCAGTTTGTACTGGGCTTTTTTATATGCAACAAAATACAAATTCACACCCAAAAACTTCCCTAAAGTTGCCAACTTAAATGACACTTTTGTGAATTATGATGCCAACGTATTGATTCTTGGTTGCTCAAAAAAAATACTCTTAAATCACGTTGACGCCCCTATATCTAGCAACTAGATTTTTCTATTAGTGTCTACAACAGGAGGTCATTGAAATGAAACGTGCTAGCTCTACATATCGATTACAACTGATTAAGGAAGTGGCAACTCGCCGAGATCGTCAACGTTCCAATGACCCGATGGCAAACTACATACAAACCCTAATAGATAATAAAGATGATTGTGATACTTCGGTTGAACGCAACCAGAGGTTCAGTGGCAGTCATTTTGATGAGCACATAGGTGGTTGGGTAAGTGACCACTGGGGTAACAAGTAGGACAAAGAGAGTAATCCAACCAGCATAATCGCTGTAGAATTCGTCTCCGAATTAACCTATCATCTGCAACAATTCCCTATCCTAGAGTAAGCAGAAAGTGTCTGAGTTAAAAAGAGAAAAAGAAGTAATGGTTGCCTTCCAAGTGATACCTCGCGTTAAAGAAGGCAACAACTTCGAAGTGGTTGATAAAGCCATTGAAGTTGTGAAAGCTGCCGATGTGCCTTTCCAAGTCGGTGCGATGGAAACTACGATGAAAGGTGAACTCAACCAATTACTCGATATCGTTAAAAAAGCAGAACAAGCTTGCTACGATGCAGGGGCGGTAGAAGTGATCACAAACATTAAGATTCACAGTAAAACCACCGAGGCCGATGATACATTTTGCACGTACCATCGTGGTGTAACGAAAGCGAATCACATGTTTGTTTAATCACATTTTTGTTTCTGAAAACTGAGCTTTAAGAAAGGCTCTGAAGAACCAGTGGTGTTATTGGAAAGGCATGTCTGAGAGGTGAGAAAGGATTTCCATTCGTTCTTCTTCTGACATCGAATGCCAATCACGCGGAGTCTCTTCAGGGTCATCTTTTGCCCCGATCGGTTTTCGGTCAAGTGCTTTGACTGGCTCTTTTTTGATTTTTACGTTCTTTTTATTCATACCGACACCACTCCTTCAGGTACAAAGGTACCTACCTTTAATATTACACCCCAACCATTATGTAAAGTAATAGTTACTTCGGAGTTAAATAAAATCTAAATGCTTCCTCTTTAGCCAAAAAGATCTCTTTGGGGACTGGTATTTCCCTCTTCATCGACCTGCTTACCAATCAAGTTTTTTTGATTCATTATTTTTCTTCTATAGCGCTGACGACACAGCTTTATGACGTGCAATTGTTCTGACGGTGTCATCGACATCCAATTGAAGCGCTCTTCTCTTTTGCGCATACAACCATTGCAATAGCCTTTGTCATCGCTTGAACAAACCCCAACGCAAGGGCTTGGAACTTGGAAAAACTCTAACTGCTCCACCGTGCCTCCTTACACATTTAAAATTACGCTTACTATCTCAAAAATAAGCGATTAATTTGTCGCCTAGCTCATGAAATCCATACTAAACTATGACCTTATACTGACACATATAGTGTTTTGTAAACTATACTTTGAACCCATCAAGTTACACTTATTCGGTAACTTCGTTCTTTCCTTTGGAGCCTTATAATATGAAGTTTAGTTCAAAAAAATTACTAGCAGTAGCCGCTTTACCTATGATGCTAGCAGCATGCACAACAACAGGTGACAACGCGATGCAAGTAACACCAACCGATCTACAGCACCATAATTGGGAACTTGCGCAAATTGATGGCAAGGACATTGTGAAAAGCGAAGACCAAGCAGCTCCTCGTCTAGAGATCGGCGAAAAGATGACTGCAAACGGCATGGCTGGTTGTAACAACTTCTTCGGTCAAGGTGAGCTGAAAGACGGTCAATTCCGTATCAAACAAATGGGCATGACAATGAAAATGTGTCAGGGCTCAGCGATGGAAATCGAACAATCGGTTTCAGCTACTCTAAGCGAGTGGAGCGACGTAACGCTAACAAACGATACGCTAGTACTGAAAAACGATGTACACACACTAACGTACACAATTCGTGACTGGGTAAACTAACCCATCATCGACACCAGATATTGATTTAAGGAGCCTTCACGGCTCCTTTTTTATTGCTTGCTCAAAACCTAATCATTAAAAACGCTACTTCTCACCTTCTTTTCGTACCAACCTCCAATAAATATCAAAAAAACCTCATTTAGGTGCAATTAATTCACCGCTTTAACGGTCTGTTGCTAGGATGGCAAAGGCCCCTAGTAATTGATTGAATTTACTGTTGAATTAGAATTTATTTGAGAAACAGATAGAATAACTATTATGCCGTGTTGATCTTTCGTTAGCCACGAAAGGTCAACACGCCCAAGGGAGTTCGAAAACACAATGCTCTTGCCCGTTCACTACCAAATGGAAAAGTTTATGAACAAGATAGTAAGTACGTTAGGAATCATGGCAACCGTTGCATACAGCGCAACCATTTATGCTGATGAAGCAACATCCACCGAGAGTTGGAACCAAATAGAACAGCAGGCAGCGGGAGAAACTGTCTACTTTCACGCTTGGGGCGGAAGCCAAGAGATCAACCGTTACCTACAATGGGCAGGCAAGAAGTTACAAAGTAACTACGGTGTCACGTTGAAGCATGTGAAAGTAACCGATATTGCGGAAACCACCACTCGACTGCTTGCTGAAAAAGCGGCAGGCAAGAACAGCGAAGGCAGTGTTGATATCGTTTGGATCAATGGCGAAAACTTCCGTTCGATGAAAGATAACGCTTTGTTGTTTGGCCCGTTCACGGAGTCGCTTCCAAACTGGCAATATGTCGATAAGTCTCTGCCGATTGATGTCGACTTCTCTGAACCAACAGAAGGCCTTGAAGCACCTTGGGGCGTTGGACAATTGGTGTTTATTCATGACCAAGAGACACTACACAACCCGCCACAATCATTCTCAGAGATGTTGAGCTACGCTCAAGCTTTCCCGAACCGATTAAGCTACCCTCGCCCACCAGAATTTCATGGTACGAGCTTCATTAAGTCTCTACTGATTGAACTAACCAACAACAGCCCAGAACTCGCTAAGCCTGTTTCAGAAGACAACTTCCAAGAAGTTACAGCACCACTATGGGCTTACTTAGATAAATTCCATAAAGTAGCGTGGCGCGGTGGCAAACAATTCCCAGCAGGCACATCAGAAAGTATCCAACTTTTGGATGATGGACAGCTCGATCTCGCGATTACGTTCAATCCAAACTCTGTTTATTCAGCACAAGCAAGTGGTCGCCTAGCCGAAACCACTAAGGCCTATGCTCTAGAAAGCGGCGCTTTATCTAACATTCACTTCCTTGCTATTCCTTGGAATGCCAATGCAACCGCAGGAGCTCAAGTGACCATTAACTTCTTGCTGAGCCCAGAAGCGCAATCTCGTAAAGGTGACCTCAATGTTTGGGGCGACCCTTCGGTACTGAGCAGCAAGTACCTGACTGGCAGCGCTAAAAACACCCAACAATTTAAATCGATTGATGAACCACACCCTAGCTGGCAAAACGCGCTCGAGAAAGAGTGGCTGAAGCGATACGGTAACTAATCTTTATGCTACGCGCTCTATATTTTGTTGTTATAGCTGTGTGCATTATCCCAACCATTCCTGGGGTGGCGGGAGTCGTGGCTTCGTCACTGAGTTTCATCCCGCCCCTAGGTTTAGAGGAGCCGACACTCAACGGTTTTAGCCAAGTCTTTCAATGGGAAGGAGCTTGGCACTCTATTGGCTTGAGCCTAGGTTCAGCGATTGCAAGCAGCTATATAGCCTGCTTCCTGACCTTTTGTATTCTTCAAGCCTCTTGGGGAAACCAATTTTGGAGAAAGATTGAGTTAACGCTATCGCCAATGCTTGCCATTCCACATGTGGCTTTCGCCATTGGCTTTGCGTTTTTATTTAGCCCAACAGGCCTTGGCGCAAGAGCCGTACATCACTTACTTGGTGAATCGGCTACGAGTTCTGAATTAGCTTTGTTGGTCAAAGACCCATACGCATTCGGCCTCATCATCATGTTGGCGCTTAAAGAAGTCCCTTTCTTATTGTTGATGAGCATATCGATACTTCAGCAAATTGATGTAGAGCGTATCACTAAGGTCAGTGCATCTCTGGGTTATAGTCGTGCTCAGATCTGGTGGAAATGTATTTTCCCACAATGGTTTACTAAGCTTCGATTCCCAATGTTGGCGGTACTCGCCTACAGTGTGTCGGTTGTCGATATTGCTCTGATCATTGGCCCAACCAACCCGCCGACCTTTGCCGTTTTAGTATGGCAATGGTTCAACGATCCCGATCTTAATCTACTCCCGCGAGCTGCTGCTGGTGCTATCGTTTTGTTTGGCTTAGCTTCATTGATCATCGCCTTGGCGCGTTTAGTTGAATGGGCAATTCTTAAGTACTTTCGAACTTGGCAGTATTCAGGAAGAACAGGGGCTAACTTGCCGGGGAAAACCATATTCACTGTCCTTGCTAGCCTTTCATTGCTGGTCATTCCTTTAATGGCAATTTGGAGCGTTGCTCAGCGCTGGCGTTTCCCTGATTTACTGCCGAGCCGCTACAGCGTGCGCTTCTGGGAGTTCGAGTGGGATGGCATCATGAGCACCGTTAGTCAAAGCTTATGGATTGGTCTGATTGCGGCTTCAGTCGCTTTGTTGCTTGCGCTGGTTGCTCACGAATACCGAATCAAATACAAGTGGCAAGTTCCGGGCTTTATTATCGCGATTCCCATGTTGATACCTCAACTCTCAGTATTGTTTGGCATGCAAGTGACCACCCTATACATAGGCAGCAATGCCTATGAGTTTTGGGTGATTTGGGCACACGTATTCTTCGCCTTTCCATTTGTGTACTTGTCTTTGGACGGCCCATGGAAAAGCTTCAATGATGGGCTGATAAAAGCTTCACTGAGCTTGGGTAAATCGCCATTTCAGAGTTGGTATTCAATCAAACTGCCAATTTTGCTTCCTGCTATCGCCTTTGCTTGGGCGGTCGGAATCAGCGTGAGTTTGGCTCAGTATTTGCCAACATTGATGCTCGGTGCGGGTCGCATTAACACGATCACAACCGAAGCCGTTGCCCTAACCAGTGGTTTCGACCGCAGGGTGACAGCAATCTATGCCATTTGGCAGGCCCTATTGCCTCTGTTCTTTTTCTCTTTAGCGATATTAGTCAGCCGACTTCAACTTAGATATCGCCGTCTTACTTTTAAAGGTTTCCTAAGTAATGAGTCTGTACCTCAACGACCTCGCCATCCGTAAAACCGATGGAGATTCGCTGTTCTCAGCGCTAAACGTCACATTAGAATCTGGCCAAATACTGGCTTTGATGGGGCCGAGTGGCTGCGGAAAGTCGACCTTACTGGATGCGATTGCTGGTCACTTAAGTGAAGAGTTTTCGTACTCTGGCACCGTTGTGTTGAACAATATTCAGCTCGACGAGCTTCCATCACATCAGCGTGAAGTCGGTATTTTGTTTCAAGATGACTTGTTGTTTCCGCACCTCAAAGTATGGGAAAACTTGGCCTTTTCGTTACCGAACTCTGTTAAAGGTTCCGCTCGCCAAAAACAAGCAATGGCTGCACTAAAAGACATAGAGCTAACTCACTTAGCTGAATCTTTCCCGGATCAAATATCCGGCGGTCAACGCGCAAGAATAAGCTTGACTCGTATGTTGTTAGCCAAGCCTAAACTCGCCCTGCTTGACGAACCGTTCAGTAAGTTAGACCAAGAGCTCAGAGCACAATTTCGCGATTGGGTCTTCGAACAGCTGACCAAAGCGAATATCCCTACATTAATGGTCACGCACGACGAAGCCGATGTACCTCAAGGGGCAGAAGTACTGTCTTGGCCATGGAGAAGTAACCATGCTGGATAAGTACTCCATTAAGGTCATTAAGTGGCCATTAAATCAGTCTGCTAAGTTACTAAAACAATTGGGTATCACGGCCAATCAAACCACGTTATTCGGATTTCTGATTGGGTGTTTAGCGTTTCCAGCGTTGGCATTTCAACAATATGAGTGGGCGTTAGGCTTCATTGTGTTTAATAGAGTATGTGATGGGCTTGATGGAGCCTTGGCTCGAATCCAAGGCATTAGTGATGCGGGCGGTTTCCTCGATATCAGCCTAGATTTCCTATTCTACTCGCTGATCCCTTTTGGATTTGTCATTGCCAACCCAGAACACAACGCCATTGCCGGTGCATTTTTGATCTTCTCTTTTATCGGCACAGGCAGCAGCTTTTTAGCGTTTGCGGTTATGGCAGGCAAGCGAGGCATTGAAAACCCAGTCTATAAGCATAAGTCTCTGTACTACATGTCAGGGCTAACCGAAGGCACTGAAACCATCGCTTGTTTCATCGCGTTTTGTATTTGGCCTCAACACTTTGCGGTTATCGCTTACACCTTTGGTGCAGCTTGTTGGCTAACCACGTTCATGCGTATTTATTTTGGTTTTCAGACACTAAAAAACCAAGCTAGTTAATAAATGAGTTAGTTTCTTGCACCTATAAAAACGCCGCTCATTGTGAGCGGCGTTTTCTATATTAGTATGGATAATGCCCGCTAAATCATGACATCAAGCTTCAGCTGAAGCCGTGATTTTAAACCTCAATACCTTTAGGCTTGAATCAAGGTCGACATCGACAAACTCAGGCGGGTTGTCCAGACGCTCAATGAACTCAACGCTTGGTGCTTCTTCTGCCATCGTCTCAATCAGGAAGTTTGGTGATACTGCTGGTGAGTTCACACACGCAATCACTTCACCGCCTTCAGTTAGAAGTTCAGGCAAACGACGTAAGATTTTTTTGTAATCTTTGGTTAGAGCAAAGCTGCCTTTTTGGAACGAAGGTGGATCGATGATAACGAGCTCGTAAGGACCGCCCTTCTTGATTTTCCCCCACGACTTAAAGATATCGTAGCCAAGGAAGTTAACCGAGCGCATATCGTGTTCATTCAGACGGTGGTTATCGCGACCTTTGTTTAGCGAGCCACGTGACATGTCCACGTTCATGCATTGACGAGCGCCACCAGCGATAGCCGCGACAGAGAAACCACAAGTGTATGCAAACAGGTTAAGAACGTTCTTATCCTTGGCATTATCTTGTACCCACTGACGACCATTACGCATGTCTAGGAACAAACCGAAGTTCTGATTACGGCCAATGTCTAATTGGTACTTAAGGCCATGCTCAACCACAACCGGAGAGTCATTCAACTCACCACATAGAACCTCTGAAGGCGCACCATCGGCATAACGGTGTTGCAGAACAATGCTTGTGCCCTGCTTTGATTGCCAGATATCTTTGTTGGTGAGTTCAACCAATCCAGCTTTAAGAGATGACAAGAATTCATCGTCGACTTCTTTAAACACGTTAACCAGTAGCTGTCCATCAACCCAGTCACATGTCAGTTGCTCTAGACCAGGCCAAAACTTACCGCGCCCGTGGAAAATACGGCGTAGTTCGTTTGGTACTTCATTAAGTTGCTGTTCAATATGACTAAAAAACAGAGGTAAAGCTGATGCTTCCATTATTTCACTCACTTAGTGTTTAGCTTTGGCCAAGTTAATGACCAAGGTTCAAGCCAACTGTCCAAACCGTTCGACACGGTTTCTTGATGCCACTTCTCACCCAAGGAGTTTAGGCTTCTTGGATCGCAGACATATTCGTAGGCTTGTGATTGATAGGCAAATCGAATCGCGAAGGCATGCAGATAACCTCTGTCAGCCTCACTCGATGGATTATAAATAGGGTCACCAACAATGGCTGAGCCGATCGACTTCATCGCGACACGGATCTGGTGAGTTCGCCCCGTATAGGGTTTGCATAACAGCAGACGCTCACCGGGTTCAGCCGTTGCTGATAAAAACTGAGTAATCGCAGGGTTCTCTTTGGATGTCAGAAGTTTCCAACTTGAGCGTCGTGAGCGCTCCATGTCTCCTGAGATCAAACCTTGCTTTTTCTTTGGCTTCTTAGAACCGATCGCAAGGTAGTATTTCTCTACTTCACGCTTTGCAAATAGCTGTGAAAGCTCGCTCGCCGCCGACGCATTTTTTGCCAGCAGCAGAATACCCGAAGTCATTTTATCTAGTCGATGAACGAGATACAGCTTAGGCTCATTAATTGCCTTAGCAACTTCTTGAAGCAACATGGTATCGCCATCGTCTTTGTGGACGCTGACTCCAGGGTGCTTATTGATAAGTAAAAAATCAGAGTGGTTCAGAAGAATATCGAACATTAAAGGCTAGCTCCATTGTAGAACGTGGAGTATACCTCGTCTGAACCCAGATTCCAGCTACGAAAAAGCCCAACTCACTCAATAAATATTGAATCGTTGGGCTTCTTTTCAGCAACTAGCGATCAGTGCGTGGTCTTTACTCGATTACCAATAGGTAAATAGAACCAAGCTACCGCTTTACCCCAGTTTAAACTTACCAACTAATGCTTCTAGCTCAGCAACCTTAGCGTTCAAGCCTGATGTATTTTCGGAGCTACGAGTTGCTAGCTGCAGAGATTGCTCAGAGATATCGCTAATCGCGGTAATGTCCGCTGCAATTTCTTTGGTCACAGCCGTCTGTTCTTCTGCCGCAGTCGCAATAGAGTTAACCATGCTTTGTACATTGCCCGCACCGCTCACAATCGCTTCTAGAGCCGAAACAGCACCTGAGCTTTGCTCAACACCAATCTCAACTAAACGACAGTTATCTTGAGTGTAAGTCACCGCTTCTTGAGTGCCCGATTGAATCGATTGAATGATGCCCGAGACTTCTCGTGTCGCTTTGGTTGTTCTTTCTGCTAGCGCTCGCACTTCATCGGCTACCACAGCAAAACCACGACCAAACTCGCCTGCACGTGCCGCTTCAATTGCAGCGTTAAGAGCTAACAGGTTAGTTTGCTCAGCAATGTCTTCGATTACCTTGATAACGCTACCAATCTGCTCACCGTGAGAACCTAGAGTATTCATTTGCAACGACATATCGCTCATTTGAGTCGACACTTGTTGAATACTCGCCACCATCTCAACAATCACGTTGCGGCCATCTTCTGCAGAGGTTTCTGAGCGACGTGCTTCTTCATAAGTTGAAGTACCTTGCTGCGCCACTTCAGAAATGGTCAAGCTTAGCTCTTCAGCAGCCGTTGCAATCAAGTTAGCTTTGTCTGCTTGAGCTGATGCACCAGTAACGATGTCTTGGCTAATAGGTCTACTAGTGATTTCTGCATCTGGTTAATCGACTTAGCCAGTTCAGCCAATTCATCACCAGAATCATCAATAATGTCGCCTGCCGTTAGGTCACCATTTGCTACACGTCGTGCTACTTGTTCTACACGAGTAAGACGATTGGTAATAGAGCTAGACAATAGATACGCAATCACACAACCAAAGACAATCGCAATAGCAGACAACACCATGATGGTGCGCTCGATGGTAGTAAACGTGTCGGTTAGTGTCAGTAGTGACTGTTCTGTATCTGCGCGCTCACTTGCTGACGCTTGATCCAGTAAGTTCTCAATAGGGATAAGATTGCTCTCATACAAAGATCGTAGCTGTTGAATATTGGCTAGTAGCGCAGCTTCATCATTGATCTTCGGCACAAGCTTTGATTCAAACTCTTGAGTGAAACGCCCCATCAGGTCTTCAATTCGCTGAATACGGCGGTGGTCTTCCGAACCTCTACTCTCCAAACGCTTAGCCTGCTCGATAGCTTGAGCAAATTCGTTCTTGTTGGTTCGATAATCATTGAGTGCATTATCGACCAGAGTGATTGCACCCAGAGCATCTCGATAGACATCTCCAGCTTCATCTATCAGAACAAGATAGGTAACAGTGCCCGGTACATCGTCCATTCTGATCTCATCAGCACTTCTATGAGCGCCAATAACTTCTATCCATACAATACTGACTAACGTGACAAGCACCGCCAATATAGAGCCAAAACCGGCATACAGTTTCTTTCTCACTGACAATTTCACACAACACCTACCTAAATCAAAATATAGCTCTAACAGCTATTCGTTCCATTTATATCGGCTATCAGACGGATACCTTTAATAATTATTTTTCTTAGATAATTAAGTTCCAGACATAAAAAAACGGGAGCTAATGAGCTCCCGTTTATCAAATTACTTTATCTTGCGATTAGAACTTCTTAGAAATCAGCGCAAAACCAGCAATGATACCAATACCTAGTAGCATGATTGCACCTTTACCGCTATCGAAGCCAGAAGAGATACCCATGAACGCAACGATTGCGATAGCTACAGGGATGATGTACTTAACTAGTGTGTACCATAGACCAAATAGTGGGAAAGAGACTTCACCGTCGTTAGTGATTTCTTTCTCTAGGTCTGCACGGTTTAGTCTCCAACCAGCGAAGATACATACCAACATACCGCCAACCGCTAGGAAAATCTTATCCGTTAGTAGGTCGAAAATGTCGAACGCGCCAGTATCAAACAGTGTTGGACCGAAGCCGCCAAGTGATAGAGAAGCGAAGATACATAGAATCGCCATTACAACACTTGCAGACAGTACCGCTGTTACACGCTTCATGCCTTTCTCATCGATTAGGTAAGAAACCACAACTTCAAGTAGAGATACTGAAGATGTTAGTGCCGCAACACTCAAACCAACGAAGAACATAAGAGCAAATAGAAGACCGATTACGCCGCCCATTTCAGCGAATAGCTGAGGAACAACAACGAATACTAAACCAGGGCCCGCTGCAGGTTCCATACCGAACGCGAACATTGCAGGGAACATTGCAACACCAGCTAGAATAGCAACACCAGTATCCATTGCGGTTACCATTGCTGTTGTCTGAACTAGGTTCTCTTTCTTCTTAAGGTAAGAACCGTATGTCATCATACAACCCATACCAAGACTTAGAGAGAAGAATGCTTGACCTAGAGCGGCTAGGATTACATTGCTGTCTACTTTAGAGAAGTCAGGACTGAATAGGAACTCAAGACCAGCCATCGCGCCCGGAAGCATAATGCCTTTGATTGATACTACAATAAGGATAATGAAAAGAAGCGGCATCAGGATCTTACCTGCTTTCTCAATACCACCAGAGATACCTTTCATAACGATAACAACGTTAAGTAGTAGGTATAAGCCCATCCACATTAGTGGTTGAACTGGGTTTGAGATAAAGCCACCAAAGCTATCACCAATTGCTTCTGGTGCGTCTAGAAGACCACCTGCAATTTTACCGATGTATGCGATTGACCAACCGCCTACTACTGGGTAGAAACCCATGATAAGTAGACCACTGAATACGCCGATAACGCCAGCGAACGTCCAACGACGGTCAGTTGTTTTAAATGCACCTACTGCTGATTTTTGCGTATGACGGCCAATCGCAAATTCAGTCAGCATGACACTGAAACCAATAAAAATTACAAAAAACAGGTAAATGGCAACGAATGCACCACCGCCACTTTCGCCTGCTGTGTATGGGAATTTCCAAATGTTACCTAAGCCAACAGCAGAACCTGCTGCAGCCATTACGAATCCTAACTTCGAACCCCAGGTATCGCGGGGTGTTGTGGTTGTATTACTAGTAGCCACGTGTACTCCAAACTTTTGTGTTATGTGATGTTGTGTTTTGCTTTGGGTGGCGTCTTTAAAAGGAAGGTGTATAAATAAATTTACACACCTAAAAGATTTGATTGACGCTCGTTGTCTAGCAAGTAAACCAGTTTAAGAATAAAATTGGAAGTGCATACCGTACAAATTTCGTTAAAGATGTAAATTTTTATGGTTAAATGCCGACTTTTCATACAAAACAATCGTTTTCTTCTTAAGTTGACCAAAAATTAACAACTTTAACCTATTTACATCTTTTGCTCTATTTTGTAAATAGTTGATTCCTTAAATTCCCATATCCGTTAAATAGCATTACTATCTAAGTGTCTCTTTTTTCGAGTATTCAATGTGGATAAGCTTTATCATTTTTTAACTTTGGCCTCTGTTGTTTTGTACTGGGTTCTCGTAGCCGGTGTGACGTTTCGTGTTGTACTAAAACGACGCTCTGTCAGCGTTTCTCTTGCTTGGCTAATGGTTATCTACATTATCCCGATTGTTGGTGTAGCTTGTTACTTCCTTTTTGGTGAGCTAAACCTAGGCAGAAAAAGGGCTGAACGCGCTCATCGTATGTTTACCCCTTTCGGCGACTGGTTCCGTCAATTGAATGATTGCCAACTTCACCAACCAGGGAAAGTCGGCTCCCCTATCCATAAGATTGACGAGCTTTGTAACAATCGAATGGGCATCCCTGCACTCAGTGGAAACACTCTATCGCTGCAATCTTCACCAAACGAGATCCTACACGCAATTATCGAAGATATAGAAAATGCACAAACCAGTATCAAGATGGTTTTCTATATTTGGCATCCAGGTGGCCTGACCGATTCGGTTGCCTCTGCGCTGATTCGCGCTGCAAAACGTGGCGTAGATGTTAAAGTTTTACTCGATTCAGCCGGTAGCCCTCGCTTTTTCAAAAGCCACTGGCAGTCAATGATGAAGGACGCAGGCGTTCAAGTCGTACAAGCACTAGAAGTGAGCCCATGGCGTATTTTTTTACGTCGCCTAGATTTAAGACAACACCGCAAAATCATTGTGATTGACGAGACTATCGCCTATACGGGTTCAATGAACATGGTCGATCCTGCTCACTTCAAACAAAGTTCCGGCGTTGGTCAGTGGATTGATGTAATGGTCAGAGTGACTGGGCCAACCGTTAATGTGTTATCCGCTATTCATGGCTGGGATTGGGAAGTTGAGACTGGTGAACGCATTCTCCCTGATATACCTGAATGCCCAGTTGAAGAAATCATGACACATCATCCGGTTCAAGTAGTGCCGTCTGGCCCTGGCATGCCGGAATATTTGATCTTACAAGTACTGACCATCGCCATCAATCAAGCGAATCATTCTGTACGTATTACTACACCTTATTTTGTGCCAAGTGCTGACTTACTCGAAACACTTAAGATGACAGCTCAACGCGGCGTAACTGTAGAACTGATCATTCCACACAATAACGATTCACTAATGGTTAAATGGGCTTCTCGTGCGTTTTATACCGAGTTGCTTGAAGCTGGCGTGAAGATCTATGAATTTTACGGTGGCCTTCTTCATACCAAATCGGTAGTGATCGATGAAGAGTTTTGCTTGATCGGAACCGTCAATATCGACATGCGCAGTTTGTGGCTCAACTTTGAAGTAACCCTTGCCGTTGACGACGTACACTTCACCAAGCAATTGTTTGATTTACAGCAATCCTATATTGAATCATCTCATCCCGTGGAATTAGAGCAGTGGGAACAGAGAAATTTACGTAACCGCTTCTTTGAGAGACTGTTCTATTTATTCAACCCGTTGCTCTAATACTCCTCGCTCGCCGACCACCATTGGCAACGAATAGTATCTTTGCGACCGCTTTTTAACTTTTCATCACAAATCGAGGAAAAGTTAAAAACCAAAAGAAAACGTTAAAAACTCTCTCTTCCCTCTTGCTTTGATGGCTACTCGCATGTTTTAAATAGGACATAACCGATTGATAAGGAATTCACAGCATGTCCGAGAACAAAACCACTAAACTTATCACTGCCGGTCGTGATAAGAAGTGGACCAATGGTGTTGTTAACCCACCAGTACAACGCGCTTCAACTGTCGTATTTAACTCAGTAGAAGAGAAGCGTAAAGCTACGATTAACCGCGCTAACAAGACCCTTTTTTACGGACGTCGTGGAACCAACACTCATTTTGCCTTCCAAGATGCGATGGTTGAAGTAGAAGGCGGCGCGGGTTGTGCACTGTACCCGTGTGGTACAGCAGCAATTTCGAATGCCATTCTCTCTTTTGTAGAAACAGGTGATCATATTTTAATGGTTGACACCTGCTACGAACCTACTCGTGATTTCTGTGACACCATCATGAAAAAGATGGGGGTAGAGACAACTTACTACGAGCCAACGATTGGTGAAGGTATCCAAGACCTTATCAAGCCAAACACTAAGGTGCTGTTTACTGAGTCTCCAGGCTCTGTCACCATGGAAGTGCAGGATATTCCAACACTAGCGCGTATCGCTCATGAACATGACATCATCGTTATGCTAGACAATACTTGGGCGGCTGGCGTGAACTTCTCACCGTTTGATTTTGGTGTTGATATCTCGATTCAAGCAGCGACCAAATACATCGTGGGTCACTCTGATGTGATGCTAGGTACGGCAGTCGCCAATGAGAAATGCTGGGATCAACTAAGAGAGCAAAGTTACTTGATGGGGCAATGTGTCTCACCTGATGATGCTTATTTAGGGCTTCGCGGCATTCGTACTCTTGATGTGCGTCTACGCCAACACGCAGAAAGCAGCTTGAAGGTCGCAAAATGGTTAGAGACTCGTCCTGAAGTTAACCACGTTCGTCACCCTGCTCTTGAGTCTTGCCCAGGCCATGAATTCTTCAAACGAGATTTTACTGGCGGTAATGGCTTGTTCTCTTTTGTACTAAACAACTCTAATATCAAAGCGACGACAGCGTTACTTGATGGAATGACACATTTTAGTATGGGTTACTCTTGGGGTGGATTTGAAAGTTTGATTCTAGCTAACGAACCAAGCAGTTTTGACAGCTTGAGAACTGTTGCCAATCCTAATTTCGAAGGTACCTTGATACGTGTTCATATTGGGTTAGAAGATGTTGATGACCTGATTGCTGATCTAGAGGCGGGATTAGAACGTTATAGCGCTCTGATTTAATCTGAGACGATAGGTCTAATATGCAAAAAAGGCAGGATATTCCTGCCTTTTTCTGTTTAAAGCATAACTCAAAATACTCATATGCAGATACTTCAGCTCATAATACAAACCGCTCATAGTCCAGAAGCTTTCAAAGCCAATATTGAACCTTAAAGCACATCCACTTAAAGATCTCAGAGCGATGAAAAAATGGCTATGAATTTTTCAATTTCTAAGTGATTGTTCCGCTGAAATAAATAACACTTTATTTGTGTGGGCAACCGACTAAATGATCATTGACCATACCTGTTGCTTGCATAAATGCGTAACAGATTGTTTCTCCTACAAACTTAAAGCCTCTCTTCTTCAAAAACTTACTCATCGCTTTAGATTGCTCGGTAGAAGCGGGAACTTGAGACATCTCAGTCCATTGATTCACGATCACTTCATTATCAACAAATTGCCATAAGGCATTAGAAAGAGAGCCGAACTCTTTCTGTAATTCAAGCGTTGCTCGTGCATTGTTGTATACCGAAGCAATCTTACCCCTGTGTTTAACCACATCGAAGTTTTCAATGATGTGCGGCACGTTGTCTTCATTCAGCTCAGCTAGCTTGTTTAGATCGTAATTATCGAACGCGGCACGATAGCCTTCACGCTTTTTAAGGATCGTAATCCAACTCAGACCTGCTTGAGCACCTTCTAAAGTAATGAACTCAAACAGAACTTGGTCATCATAAACAGGCACGCCCCACTCTGCATCGTGGTACTCCCTTTCAAGCTCATGTTTAAGCGCCCATGCACACGTTCTATCCACTGTATTAGCTTCCATTTCGATGGTCTCTTTTAGTAATCGTACATAAAAATAATGCCCCAATTAGGGGCATTATTTCAAAGGTCAGTTGACGTTAAGCCACTTCAATTTTATGGAACAAACGATACAGCACAGGCACTACGATTAGCGTGAGTACAGTCGCAAAGCCTAAACCAAACATGATGGTTACTGCCATTGGTTTGAAGAAGATATCCGGTAGTAGAGGGATCATACCTAGAATGGTGGTAATCGCCGCCATACATACCGGGCGAACACGACTCAGAGCCGCATCAACAACCGCTACATACGGATCTTTACCAGATTTCATCTCAATCTCAATTTGATCAAGTAGTACGATACCGTTCTTCAGAAGCATCCCAGATAGACTCAAGAAGCCCAACAGCGCCATAAAGCCGAATGGTGTATTCAAGGCTAGCAAGCCTGTCGTCACCCCTATCAACGCCAATGGAACCGTTAACCAAACGATCAGAGGCTCTTTCACCGAGTTAAACAAGAACACAGTGATTAAGAACATGAACAAGTAACCCAGAGGCATGGTTGTGAACAGTGACGCCTGTGCATCTGCTGACGACTCATATTCACCCCCCCATTCCAATGAGTAACCCGGAGGCATCTCAATCGCTTCAATCTGTGGTTGTAAGCGTTTCTGTAGAGTTGAGGCCGTCTCTTCACCCAATAGATCAGGATCCGCCATTACCGTTAGCATACGCTTACGGTTCTTACGGATGATCAGTGGATCTTCCCATTCTAGCTCGTAACCTAACGTTACTTGTTGAAGTGGGATGTACTCACTTAATGCTGGGCTCCAGATCTTCATGCCTTCGATGTTACGAATATCGACACGCTCGTCTTCAGGCAAACGAGCCACAATCGGCATTAACGTTGTACCATCACGATACACACCAATCGACTTACCAGAGAAAGACATTGCTAGGAAATCATCAACGTCAGATTTAGTAATACCATAACGACGCGCTTGGCTTTCATTGAACTGAGGCTCTAATACCTTAGTTCTTTCACGCCAATCGTGACGAACGTTAAATGCGCCTTCATCAGCACGCATGATGTCCATCACTTGTGCAGCGATTGAACGTAAAACCGTTGGATCAGAACCCACAATTCGCGCTTCAATTTTCGCACCGCCACCAGGACCTAATTCGATCTGTTTAAGCTTGTAGTCAATCTCTGGGAACTGACCATTTACATGTTCACGGAAGCGTTTCATTAGCCCTTCAAGTACTTCATAACTTTTCACACGAACCGTTATCTCGCCGTAAGCGCTATAACTTTTCTCTGGCGCATAAGTCAGCATGAAACGTTGCAGGCCTTTACCCGCGGTTGTCGTGATATGTTCAACTTCGTCCTGCTCAGCTAGCCAACTCTCAAGCACTTTAAGCTTGGTATTGGTCGCTCGAATATCGGTACCTTCTGGCATCCACACATCCACTTGGAACATAGGTGTGGTTGAAGACGGGAAGAAGGCTTGCTTAACGAAACCAAAACCGTACACACTCGCGCCTAAACCAATAATCAGAACAAACATGGTTAACCAAGCACGCTTCATACAGAACTCAAGGAAGTTTTTGTAGATAACAAAAACCATCCCGTTGTATGGGTCCTTACCTTCGTTATCTGGATCGACCTTCTGACCTTTAAAGAACATGTCGGCAAAGAACGGCGTGAGCGAGATGGCAGTAAACCAACTCAGCATCAAGGAGATCAGTAGCACCGTGAACAAGGTGCCACAGTATTCGCCTGTTGAGTCTTCAGATAAACCAATTGGAGCAAACGCAGTCACCGCAATAACCGTCGCACCAAGCAGCGGCCATTTGGTTTGAGTTACGATATCGGTGGCGGCCTGCATCCGGGTTCGCCCCTTCTGCGTGCCGATCAATATCCCTTCCACCACCACAATGGCATTATCCACCAGCATCCCCAAGGCGATAACCAACGCGCCCAGTGAAATACGTTGTAGGTCGATCTTGAAGTACTGCATGAAAATGAATGTACCGAATACGGTCAATAGCAGTATCAAACCAATCAATAGGCCCGATCTTAGTCCCATGAAGAACAGTAACACCACGATTACGATCGCAACCGCCTGCCCTAAACTCACCACAAATCCGCTTACCGACTTGTCTACCTCTTTAGGTTGGTTATAAACCTCGGAGATGTCGATGCCGACGGGTTGTTGATACTTTAGCTCGGCCAATCTTCGATCAAACGCTTCACCAACCGCTACTACGTTCACGCCTTGCGCAAAAGAGACACCAAGGTTAAGTGCGAGCTTGCCGTTATAGCCAATGATGTTACTTGGCACTTCAACATAACCACGAGTTACATTCGCCACATCTTTTAAATAGATGAGACCTTGAGCACCACCTTCTGTCAGAATTAAATCGCCAAGCTGCTCAACGTTTTGGAACTCACCCGTTGGATGGATTCGAATATATTCATCACCAATCCTTACCGCTCCTGCACTTGATACAATATTTTGAGTCGATAAAAGGTTAAATACCGTGCTTGGAGACAGACCCAGAGAGCTTATCCGTTTCATCGATATCTCAATGAACACTTGCTCTTGTTGTTGGCCGGAAACGGAGACTTTACTGACCCCATCAACCAACTCTAGCTCTCGCCTTAGGTAATCAATGTAATCCAGCAGCTCTTTGTAGCTATAGCCATCCCCCGTCACCGCCAGCAAAATACCGTAAACGTCACCGAAATCATCGATGACTTGAGGATCATTGACGCCGGGTGGCAGTTCAACCTTGAGATCATTCACTTTTCGGCGAAGTTCATCCCATATTTGCGGAAGATCATCTGGGCCGTAGTTATTCTTCATCGTTACCGTTACCTGAGACAGGCCACGGCTTGAAATAGAGTTCACTTCGTCGACATAGGTAAGTTGTTGAATCGCTTTTTCTAGTGGGTAAGTAACTTCTTCTTCCACCTGCTGAGGCGTTGCCCCCGGGTATGAAGTCACGACCATTGCATCTTTGATGGTAAAGGCAGGATCTTCTAAACGACCCAAGCCGAAAAAGGCAGAGACACCACCAATAAGAAAGATCAGAGATAGCATCCAGCTAATGACTTTGTTACGTATAAAGTAAGAAGCAACACCTGTGATCTGATCATCACCCTGTTGATCGTCATTTTGGGGCTTGTTATTTACTTCACTCATTGTTCGTCTCCTGAGACAATACTTCCACTGTCATCCCATCTCGCAATCGCGATACGCCTGCAACAACGACATGCTGCCCCATTTCCAATCCTTTCACTACCTGCAATGTTTCCTGGTTTGCTTTTCCTAACACGACTTGTTGTTTCGAGACTGTCTTGTCGTCGTTAAGAACCCACACATAAGAGTTTTTACGATCCAGTTCATCACCGTCTGCATTGAATACCGCTTCGATCGGAATAAGTACACCAGCTTTTAGCTCCAAACCGATATCTCGCCCATTTGACGTCACCTCAACGGCCATACCATCCAGAATCAAATCATCTTCCGGCATAGGTAGAGCAAGCGTCACCGTGAACGTGCCCGTGCTTGGGTCAGGTTCAGTGGTAAACTCCTTAATAGCCGCCGTGTATTCATTGCCACTGGGTACTCTTACCACAGCCTCAACATTCGATAACAGCTGTTCGCTAGGCTGATTCACGTAAATCTGGTCAGGCAGTTGGATAACAACCTCAACATCCTCGACACTGTGAATGTTCACGACCTGCTGGCCTACCTGAATATTTTCATATTGATCGACACTGACACGAGAAATGATCCCATCAACAGGAGCACGAAGCTTAGTGAACGACAAGCGCAGTTTTGCGAGTTCCAGCTCGGCATAAGCGATCTGGCGTTGAGCAGCAATTTCATCAAACTGTGACTTCGCCAATAAGCCTTTCTTCACTAGCGGACTTGAACGTCTGTATTGGCTGTTAATTACCGTGTAACGCGCCTGAGCATTGTCGACATCCAGTTGATAATCGGTAGGGTCAAGCTCTGCAATGATGTCTCCTTGTGAAACACGCTCACCTTCTTTCACATCAAGCTTATTGATTTCACCAGCGACTCGAAAGCTGAGATGAGCCTTCTCGGCAGCGTTTGCAACCGCTGGGAAATAGAGTTTGTCGCTAAAGTCGATGACTGAAATCTCGATAGCTTTAACCAAGGGCGTGTTATTCACTTCTACAACTTGTTTATCTTCACAAGCCGTAAGTAAAGCCAAACACGACAGTCCAGCGGTCACTTTAAGTGTTTTCATGTTATAGCCCCCTTTCCTTGATCCACTCTCGAACTTTAATGCCCGACTCAAGACCATTGACGCCAGAAGTCACAATGCGATCGCCATCGTTCAATCCAGAGACGATATGGCGTTTTTCATCGATGACAATGGCAACATTTTCAACAATGCCGTCGCTATTCACACGCCATACAGAGACATCATCCCCATCGGTCATCATTGCTGACGTTGGTATTTTGGTGGCCGCCGCTAACGATGAAACGAGATTTACCGAGCCAGACATACCGGGCAAAATACCCACATCGGTTGGTCTTTCCATTACCATGGTGACTTTGTACGAACCTGTTTTCGGGTCAGCTTCGGTATCCACTTCTTGGAAGGTTAAAACGTAAGAGTTTTCAGGAAACGCATCAAAAACCATGGTTGCATCCATCTCGAACCCTGATGAAAAGCGCGTAATAAGTTGGTCGGGTAATAAGAAGACGACTTTAAGAATTTGATTGGTTTGAATATTCATCACGCCTTGTTTAGCCGCAATGTATTCATGGTTTTCAGCAGGAATGATGGAAATGGTTCCGTCATACGGCGCAACCAAAGTGGTGTAGCGAAGATTCGCGTTAGCTTGATTAAGCACCGCGCGAGCTGAATTGTGGTTCGCTTTCGCTTGGTCGAAATCTTGCTCTGATACCACACGATCTTTACGAAGTTTGATCGCACGTTGATATTGAACATCGGCTAGCTGAAAATTCGCTTTTGCTTGCTTCTCGAGTAGTTGATATTCATCGGGATTTAACTTAGCAAGCTCGTCGCCTTTAGACACGTGCTGCCCAGCGGTCACATCGATGCTCTGCAATAACCCAGGAACACGGAATGCGAGTACCGCTCTGTCACCAGCTTCTGTGGTAGCAGGGAAATTACGCTCAAAGGCATTATTACCGACGGAGACAGTGAAGAGTTTGGCGGGTCTGGACTCAGGTTCAGGCACGGGAGGAAGCTCCTTACCACACCCAGACAACCCAGCTAAGGCAGTCAATAGGACAAGGGAGGCTCTATACATTGGTGATCATCCATATCTATAAATATTTTTATAACATAGATTAATCACATGTAACTTACCAGTCAGCGGAAGATTTATTTAGAGAAAATTATTAAAAAAAATAACGGCTTGGAATAAATTTTCCTAAACCGTTATCTAATCCTTTTTAGGTTTTACCACTACATGTTCTTAAATTCACGATTCACTTTAAACGTGTCTGAGGTGACATAAGCTTCCATGTTGCGGACACTGGTCTCTAACTTCTGGAAATCACCCTCTAAAGTGTTCAATAGCGACTCTGCAGTTTGCCCTTTTTCCCAAGGCTTTTGCTTGAGCGTATGCTCTTGTTTCGCCTTCATTTGGTCGACATACTGAGGTGGTTGTTTTTCAAGCATAAATGTCAAAGCTAAATACGCTAATAACACCAGAAAACTACCACCAAGCAGTGCTGCTGAGATAACTAAGATGCGAACCAACCACACTTCAAGGCCAAAATAGTTCGCTAACCCTGCACACACACCAGACAATTTGCCGTTAATCGTGTCGCGATACAGTTCTCTACTCATAGTTTCGTCTCCAGTTAGGCGACTCCGCATCCAGTATTTTTTCTAGCGTTTTCACTCGGTCTTGCATGGATTCGGCTTGCGCAGAAAGCTTATGCAGACGTTGAAGATTCGTTTCAGAAAGACCATTGCTGGATTTCTTCTTGCTGCGGTAATGTAAGAATAACCATAGCGGTGCCACGAAGATTAAAAAGACAATCAGTGGACCTGCAATTAGAAATGTTGACATAGACAACTCCTAGATTATTTATCGCGGTTTTCAACTTGTTGCTTCAGTTTCGCTAGCTCTTTTTCGATTTCATCTTGAGCTTGTAGCTCGGCAAACTCTTGGTCTAAAGATTTTGCGTTGCCAGTCTTAGCGTAAACGTCCGCTTCAGCTTCTAATTCATCCACTTTACGCGAGAATTGCTCAAACTTCGCCATTGCTTCGTTGGTTTTGCTTGAGTGCAGGTGTTTTTGAACATCACGACGGTTGCTTGCCGCATTGTTACGAATCATTAATGCTTGTTGCTTTGCACGAGTTTCTGCGATCTTTGTTTCAAGTTTACCAATTTCACTCGTCAATTTTTCGATGGTTTCATGAACCAAGGTTTGTTCGGTGTGAAGGCTCTTGATGATGTCTTCCAGTTTTTGCTTTTCGATTAGCGCCGCTCTCGCCAAATCTTCGCGTTGTTTGGTCAGGGCAAGTGTCGCTTTATTTTGCCAATCTAGAATCTGTGTTTCGATAGCTTCTACTTTACGCGCTAGCTCTTTCTTGTCAGCAATTGCTTTTGCTGAGTTGGTACGAACTTCAACTAAGGTGTCTTCCATTTCTTGGATAATAAGACGAATCATCTTTTCTGGATCTTCAGCCTTATCTAATAGTGCACTGATGTTTGAATTTACAATGTCTGCAAAGCGAGAAAAAATACCCATGAGGAACTCCTTAATTACAATGATGGCAAATGCGTTTCAAATCGTTGTGCGACTTTATCAATCCACTTGCTCAAAAATTTACGTTTGTTGTTAAACCTACCATAAATAATCCAAGTAGCGTGCCAACTTTTAAGCCATTTATTATCAGTTACTTACAATAAAATGGTGATTAACTCGAACCATGCTATGATGAATTTAGCCAAGTATTGGTATTTTTCACCACTATGGCTCTTACATGACCTCTCCAGCGATTAATTCATACAAGGACCCGCTATGCAGCAGAACCTCATTGGTGAATCACCTAGCTTTCTCTCTGTGTTAGATAAAGTTTCCCAACTCGCACCAATAGAAAGACCCATTCTGATCATTGGCGAACGTGGCACAGGTAAAGAGTTGATCGCACAAAGACTGCATTACCTTTCAAGACGTTGGGATCAACCTTTGATCTCATTGAACTGCTCAACCTTAAGTGAAGGTTTGATTGATTCAGAACTGTTTGGTCATGAATCGGGATCCTTTACGGGTTCGAAAGGGCGTCATCAAGGTCGTTTTGAAAGAGCAGAAGGCGGAACGCTGTTTCTGGATGAGCTGGCGACCACTCCCCTTGCGGTTCAAGAGAAACTACTGCGCGTTATTGAATACGGGCAATATGAACGTGTCGGTGGGCAAAAGGCGCTAAGTGCCAATGTCAGACTGGTGTGTGCAACCAATGCCGACTTACCAGACATGGCATTAAAGGGCGAATTCCGAGCAGACCTATTAGATAGACTGGCGTTTGACGTCATTACTATCCCTCCTTTGCGTGAGCGAAAAGAAGACATCATGCTACTGGCAGAATATTACGCCATTAAGATGTGTCGTGAATTGGAATTGGAGTTGTTTGTTGGCTTTGCCCCCTCTGCCGTTGAATCGCTTTTGGATTATTCTTGGCCAGGGAATGTACGAGAACTCAAAAACGTCATTGAGCGAGCTATCTATCAGCACGGAAAAGATCCATATCCTATTGAATATTTGGTGTTTAACCCATTTAAACCCGCATGGAAAACAGAGCAAGATTCCTCTCCGGAAACTGGCAATGAGCCGTCTAACAGCCATACTTCATCAGAGAGCTTGTTTTCTTTGCCGCTTGATTACAAAGCATGGCAAGAACAACAAGACATCAAGCTACTCAACCAAGCCCTCAAACAGAGCAAATATAACCAGAAACAAGCCGCAGAATTACTTGGGTTAACCTACAACCAATTACGTGGAATGGTGAGGAAGTACGCGATTGTCGGACAAGCTAACGATAAATAGCTGTCCACGCTTGATTATTATTTGGAGCCGAATAAATAAAATGTTAAATTGTCCGGATCTTGAGGCTCCTCTAACGCCTCGTTTCGAAAAGTATTTCTTTTTATGAAAGCACTAATAAGACTATCACTGAGCATCTGTACGCTGAGCTTTCTCGCTGGATGTGGTGAGAGTGTGAATCACGAGCAAATCCGTGAAAAAGGCTTCATTTATTGCGGCCAAGGTAATCCTAGTACCTTCAACCCACAGCTGGTTGATAGTGGCATTGCCGCAGAATCGCTGAGTCCTCAAATTTTCGATACACTGCTCACTCTTGATCCGATGACGTACCGACCAAAACAGAACTTGGCGACAAGTTGGTCTGTTGATAAATCAGGTACAGAGTACACGTTCAAACTGCGCCCAAATGTTGCGTTCCAAACGACAGACTGGTTCACCCCTACTCGTAGCATGAATGCACAAGATGTGGTGTTTAGCTTTGAACGTGTCATTGATAGTTCAAACCCATTTCATTATGTGGGTGGCGGCCTATACCCGTGGTTTGCCGGAATCGACTTCAAGACCCTGATTGTCGATATCACCGCGGTTGACGACCTAACAGTGAAATTCCAATTAAGTCGCCCAGACAATTCATTTCTCAATAACATCGCCACCAGCTATGCGGTCATTCACTCTAAAGAGTATGCCAATCAGCTCATTGCAGCGGATGAGAAAAATCGAATCGATTCCAATCCAGTCGGCACTGGCCCTTTCTACTTGGATGAATACCAAATCAACGACCTAGTGCGCTTGAAAAAGAACAAGCACTACTGGAAGGGTGAAGTACAAATGGACCAAGTTGTGTTCGATACTTCGCAACGTGGAACAGGCACACTTGCCAAGCTTCTGCGTAGTGAGTGTGACGTGCTCAACTCACCAATTTCTAGCCAAATCCCTATTATTCAGGCTCATGAAGAGTTGAAGATTTCTGCTACTCCGGCGGTTAATGTCTCTTTCATCGCGCTGAATACTGAGCACCCTGCACTGCGTGACTCTCGAGTTCGTAAAGCGCTCAACTTAGCCATCAATCGTCAGAACATTCTTGATTCTGTGTATTACGGTACAGGAACCAAAGCCTACACCTTGCTTCCTCCGACTTCTTGGGCTCACCAAAAAGACAGCGTTCAAGTTCGCTACGACCGAAACTATGCGGTTGCGCTTCTCAAAGAAGCTGGCGTTGAACCTGGGTTAGAGCTTTCAATGTGGGTACCACTAGAGCCACGCGCATACAATCCAAGTCCAAGAAAAACGGCAGAACTTATCCAAGCAAACTTAGCCGATATTGGTATTGAATTGAAACTCTATACCGACGACCGATTTGACCGCACACAGTTGTCCTCTATTTCCTCAACAGACTTGTTGCTTACAGGCTGGATAGGCAATACCGGTGACCCGGACAACTTCTTACGTCCGCTGCTCTCATGCAGCTCTGAGCGTGCAGGGTTAAACGTCTCGATGTGGTGTAATTCAGACTTTGATTTCCTTCTCGACTTAGCATTAGAGATCAATCAACAAAGGCACCGTGTGAACTTGTACCGACAAGCCCAAAACATTCTCAATGAAGAAGTTCCTGTGATTCCTTTGGCTCATGGCGTGCAATTTCGCGTGCACGATCGTTCGCTAACAGGCTTTAAAGCAAGTCCTTTCAATGCCCAACCTTTTGATCAAGTCAGAAGAGAGGTGCAGTAATGTTTTGGTATACATTAAGACGTGTAAACTTATTCGTTATTACGCTAGGAATTCTGACCTTGGTAGGTTTTTCCCTGCTTCGATTAGACCAATCCTCACCTTGGGCAATTCAAGATTTTTGGCCCGGTTGGATTAGCTATATCACTGAATTATCGACGCTAAACTTTGGCCTAAGCAAACACGGTGTGCCTATCATCGATGAGTTGGTCCTGGTGTTCCCTGCAACGCTAGAGCTGTGCTTCTTTGCCTTTATGTTGGCACTCATCATCGGTATCCCTTTCGGCACCATTGCTGGTATGAGACAAGGTAAATTTGTTGATACCACCATATCGTTCACCTCAATGGCCGGTTACTCTGCGCCTATATTTTGGGTCGCGTTGCTGATGATCATGGTGTTTTCACTGCACTTTGAAATGTTCCCAGTTGGTGGCCGATACGACCTACTTTACGAGATTGAACACGTGACTGGATTCGCGATGATTGACGCCTTTTTTGCCGAGGGTCGCTACCGTGCGCACGCACTACAAAGTGTTATCGAGCACATGGCGTTGCCTTGTCTTGTTTTAGCACTGGCGCCAACGACTCAGGTCATCCGATTGATGAGAGCGTCAGTGGCTGAAGTAATGACGCAAAACTACATCCGCGCTGCGCGAATTAAAGGTCTTTCCACTAGAGAGATCATCACGCAGCACGTGCTAAGAAACGCGATACCTCCGATTATTCCTAAGGTCGGTGTTCAGCTATCGAGTATGTTAACGCTTGCTATTGTTACCGAGTCTATCTTTAACTGGCCGGGCATTGGCCGCTGGTTATTGGATGCCTTATCGAATCAAGATTACGTTTCAATTCAAGCTGGTGTAATTGTAGTGGCTACCTTAGTTTTGACCGCTAATATTCTGTCCGATCTACTGGGCGCGATGATCAATCCACTGGTAAGGAAGGAATGGTATGCTAACAAATAACGTCTACCAAGAAGAACAGATTCCAACCCAGTTCGAACGTTTCTGGCGCAGCTTCCGCAGCAATAATCTAGCTATGTTTGGCTTGTGGTGTTTGGTGCTTATCATTCTGGTCACCGTCACTTCACCGTGGCTAGCCCCGCATGATGCACAAGAACAAACCGGTCACCTATTAACGCCGCCCTCTTGGGATCCTGCGGGAACGGTAGAATACTTTTTGGGTACGGATGACTTAGGCAGAGATATTCTCTCTCGCCTAATAATTGGCTCTCAGTTAACCTTCGGCGCCGCGGTGGTGATTACCTTTATCGCAGCCGTCATTGGTTGTGTGATTGGCGTACTTGCTGGTATGACGCGCGGTTTACTATCAAGCACGCTAAACCACCTGCTTGATACTGTTATGTCGATTCCATCTCTTCTGCTGGCGATTATCTTCGTGGCATTCCTTGGCTTTGGGGAGTTTAATATCTTGCTCGCCTTGTGCTTGGCACTGATCCCGCGCTTTATACGCTCGGTGTACATTGCCGTGCATGCTGAAGTAGAAAAAGACTATATTCTGGCTTCTCGCCTTGATGGTGCGAACGATTTTTACCTGCTATGGAACTCAATCCTTCCGAACATCCTTACCGTGATCGCTCTTGAAGTTACGCTGGCACTGTCAGTCGCAATTCTTGACATCACGGCTTTAGGTTTCCTAGGGCTTGGCGCTCAAGCACCGAGTACCGAATGGGGCTCCATCTTGGGTGATTCGGTCGAGTTGATTTACCTTGCGCCATGGACAGTTACCCTACCCGGCTTAGCTATTATGTTTACAGTTATCGTGATTAACCTCGTCGGTGAAGGTGTTCGCCAAGCGCTAAATGCAGGAATCGAATAATGCCGTTACTTGATATTCGACATCTAACCATCGAGATTGAGACCCCTCAAGGGATGGTTAAAGCCGTAGATCGAATGAGTATTACCCTCAATGAAGGGGAAATTCGTGGCTTAGTAGGTGAATCAGGCTCAGGTAAGAGTTTGGTTGCAAAAGCGATCGTCGGAGTATGTAAAGAAAACTGGAAGGTTTCTGCAGACCGAATGCGCCTTGGTAATATCGACCTACTGCAACTGACGCCGAAAGAAAGACGCCGAGTGATCGCCCGCGATATCGCAATGATCTTCCAAGAGCCATCAACGTGTCTTGACCCTTCTGAAAAAGTAGGTAACCAGCTCGTTGAAGCGATCCCTTCCCATTCGTTTGAAGGTCGTTGGTGGCAACGATTTAAGTGGCGTAAGAAGCAAGCGATCGCATTACTACACAAAGTCGGCATCAAAGACCACTCTCGCCTAATGGACAGTTACTCTTATGAGTTGACCGATGGTGAGTGTCAAAAAGTCATGATCGCCATGGCGATCGCAGCCAAGCCAAAAGTCTTGATTGCTGACGAGCCAACCAACGATTTAGACCCAATTACACAGTCTCAAATATTGCGTCTTTTGAGTCGTATGAACCAGATCAATAACACCACCATCGTGTTGATCGGCCATGACTTAACCACCATTACCCAATGGGCGACTCGCATTACCGTGATGTACTGTGGTCAATCGGTAGAATCCGCTGATACACCGAAGCTGTTGGATGCACCAAAGCACCCGTACACCGTTGCTTTGTTAAAAGCGATGCCAGACTTTAACGACTGGATTCCCCACAAGGAGAAACTCCAGTCTTTGCCGGGGTCAATTCCACCGCTGCAACATCTTCCTATTGGTTGTCGATTAGGGCCTCGCTGCCCATACGCACAAAGGCAGTGTGTCGAGATCCCACATACGAAACGTATCAAGAACCATAAGTTCAACTGTCACTTCCCTCTGAATATGGAGAAGAAAAAGAAATCATGAGTGCATTATTAGAAGTCAGTGATTTGTCTAAAGACTTTACGACTCGCTCTGGTCTTTTCCGTAAAAAGATTCATCAGGCGGTGAAGCCAGTTAGCTTTTCTCTTGAAGCAGGCCAGACAATTGGTTTTATCGGCCAGAATGGTTCTGGCAAATCAACATTAGCCAGAATGCTCGCAGGCATGGTGGAGCCAACCGCAGGCGAGATCCGCGTGAATGGCGAAAAGCTAGAGCACAAAGACTACTCGACTCGTTGTAAGCTGATTCGAATGATCTTCCAAGATCCGAATACGTCACTTAACCCGCGCATTCAGATCGGTCGAATTCTTGAAGGTCCATTAAAGCGAAACACCAACATGCCTCCAGAAGCTCGTATGCGTCGTGTGAAAGACACACTACTGCGCGTAGGCCTTCTACCGGAACATGCGTATTTCTACCCTCAGATGCTTGCTGCAGGCCAGAAACAAAGGGTTTGTTTGGCTCGTGCCTTAATACTTCAGCCATCCATCATTGTTGCTGATGAAGCTTTAAATGGTTTGGACATGGCAATGCGCTCGCAAATCATCAATCTGTTCTTAGAGTTACAAGAAGAGATGGGCGTATCGTTCGTTTATGTATCTCAACACCTCGGTATTGTTAAGCACATTACCGACAAGATTATTGTCATGCATGAAGGCAATGTGGTTGAGAGTGGGGAAACAGATCAAGTGCTAACCAATCCAACTCACCAAATCACCCAAAGATTGGTTGAGAGCCATTTCTCCAAAGCGCCGAACCACTAACCTGGAATCACGCTACATTTAGCAGAGGGGAAAAGTATGTATCGAACAGCTTCAATGCTTCCCCTCTTGTTGGTGCTGTTGTCCTTTAACGCGACAAGCACACCGCTCACATGGCTAGATAGAAGCTTCGTCGAAACTGCCTTTTATAACGTCGCGCTTCAACACGAATACTCCCAAGGCAACAAACCGCTCGCCAAGTGGAAACAACCGATCAAGATTTGGATCGATCATCGAGTGGGCGATGAGGAACTGCATCAAGAGATCACAGAGCTTCATATCAAACACTTATCTGAAGTCACCCAACATCCAATAACAATCGTCAGTAAAGAGTCCGAAGCGAACGTTAAATGGATATACACAAGGCAGAGCCAGTGGGTATCTGAGGCGAAATCGGTGCTCAAGCTCAAATCAACTCAACATTTAAATAGCGCCATCTGCACGGCGGGCTATAGAACCAATTCTAAAGGCGAGATTGTATACGCTGGGATTGTAATCCCGGTTGATCAGGCAAGATCGCGAGGTAAGCTGGTCGCCTGTATCGTGGAAGAGATCACACAAGTTCTAGGCCTGCCGAATGATTCAGATAAAGCCTACCCTTCTATTTTCAACGACCACACGCCAGAAGACTTATTATCGCCGCTAGACGTAGTGCTACTGCAATTGCTGTATGAACCAGAATTGAAAGCTGGAATGACAAAATCTGAAGTAAAACCTATCGTTCGAAAGATACTCAAGAGATACAGCAAAACAGGTGTGCTTCAGCAAGCTTCTAAAGCCGCACAGCAAGCGCCTTTGTATCAGTTGATTGGGTATTGACGAATATACGTTGGAAGTAACTTAGATGGGATAATTGAATGATAGCGCTGCCTAAGAAAGGCAACGCTGACTTACGATGTTACTGTATTACGAAAGAACTAGCGCTTAGCTGCCTGCTTTTTCAATTCGAAGTCGAACTCATCCGGGAACAAGATAACGCCTTCTTCTTGCTCGTTCGGGAATACTACAACAGCAAGTTCGTCGTCTTCTAGACCGTTCGTCCAGCGACTGTGCCATTTGTTCAACGAAATAGACTCAGCTTTACACTCAGACCAATCACCCGTTGCCCATGATTCTGCGAACTCTTGGTTTGGCCATACTGGAACACAATCTTCATCTTCTGTGTTCAGCATTACACAACCGTGTTCATCGGTTAAGATCCATACTTCACGGTTTGCTACGATTTCTTTCACACAGTATTTCAGGCGTTGCTCGCCCGTATACTTGTTGATTTCAGCGATTTTTTTATCGTCTAGCTGTGTAGTCATCTTAATTTCCTACTTTAGTCAGTAACTTTGCTCTTAAAGCTATTTTATGCCGAGTGTTGTTAACTTCAAACATTATCGATGAAGAAGAAAGTCTACTTCAAAGAAAAACGCCTGCTAAATAAGCAGGCGTTTAATATTAAGCGACTTGATTAAACAAGCTCACCTTGTAGCCAAGGCCAGCCTTGCTTCTTACGGCTTAGTGTATTTTCCATCATTAATACGCCGCCTTTCTCGTGCTTAAACAATTTCTCAGCCCACTCACCTTTGTATAGAAGACGAGTTTGAGCAGTAGTGATATCTGTTAGCATTACCGCAGCGAACGCTAGACCGTCTTTCTCACAACGCTCTTCAAGATCAGCTTCTAGCGCTTCGATCATGCCGTCTACTTGCTCAAGAGTCGCAAGTTCAACTTGACCAACAACAACATCACGACCGTTGAATGGGTAGCCTTTAAGGTCTTTTTCTACTAGCTGTGCAGCAGATAGGCCTTCGATGTTTGTTTTTGCGATTAGAAGCGCTTTGATGAATGCATCAACGTCAGTTACGCCAGCAATTTCAGCAAGCTCAGCAACCGCGTCTTTGTCTTTTTGAGTACATGTTGGAGAAGCGAAACCAACTGTGTCTGAAAGAATTGCAGACATCATTAGTTTAGCGATTTGTTGAGAGATTGCGTGACCTTCAATCTTGAACATGTTGAAAAGTACAGTGTTTGTACAACCAACAGGCCAGATCCAAGCTTCCATTGGGTTTACTGTCATCACGTCGCCTAGACGGTGGTGATCAACAATACCTACGATCTCTGCATCAGCAACATCATCTGGTGCTTGTGCTAGATCTGAGTAGTCTACTAGCCAGATTTTCTCACCAGCAACAGAAGTACGAAGCTCTGGCTTTTCAGCACCAGCGACTTCTAGAATGTGTTGAGTTTCGCGGTTGATCTCGCCTTGTCGAATTGGTGTCGCTTCCTCGCCACGAGCCTTAAGAAGCTCAGTTGCAACTAACGCACTACAAATACTGTCACTATCAGGGTTTTTGTGACCAACAACTAAAATCATGTTTCTTCCTATTACACTAACAATTATGACTCTACCTTTAGAGCCTCTCTTTATTAGCCATACTTTACCTCATTTTTTTAGATTGGTCATGTTTCGTGGGTTTAGCCAATAGTAACAATAGATAAAAAAACAACAAATGCAATTGATAATTATTATCATTCGTATATATTTATCTTAAGCCACTAATTTTGAGTAACACCTATGGATCGACTAATCTCTTTTTTGCCAAGCAGTAGTGCTGCGAAAACAACTCAGTTTTCACTGTCATTTAAGCGCCTGCTTTTGCCTGTCTCACTTGCAGCTTTGGTTGCAGCCCCAGCTACACGAGAGCTGACGGTGACTACTTTGTCAGACGCGTTTTGGGCAGTGTCTTGTTATGTTGCTTTAACCTTGGCTATTTACCACTGGTTAAGTCTGTACATAAACAAAGATAACGTCTTCAATAAGCTCGTCCATCAATCTCGTTCAAACCAAGTGGTATTCGCGGCTCTCATGGGCGCGTTGCCCGGCTGTGGCGGTGCGATAGTGGTAACCACACAATTTATCTCGGGAAAACTCGGATTTGGTGCGGTAGTTGCGGTGCTCGTCTCAACCATGGGTGACGCGGCGTTCCTGCTCATAGCGAGCGAGCCTAAGACAGGTTTAGCCATGATGGCGATGGGCGTGATCGTGGGTACTGCGTCAGGCCGAATCATTAACTTGTTTCACGCAGACGACTTCTTACGCCCAAAAAAAGCAGAGAAAAATGAAGTGGTGAGCAGCTGTGCTTCTCAATCTCAAGACAAAGAATCGGTCTCTAAAAAAGCGATAAACCTGCAAGGTTACCTGTGGTCTGTACTGATTATTCCGGGTGCTGCCGTTGCCCTACTTGGCTCTTTTCAAGTCGATGTGAACGAGCTGCTCGCTTTGCCTGAAATGTCGATGGAATGGGCGGGGACAGTTTTGCTGATCAGCTCGATGTTTCTGTGGGGGCTAACCCGTGAAATTGAGGATTACAAATCAGCCGTGAGTGAGGACGAAAAGTGTATAGGCTCTCACCCATTGCAAAAGACCGCTCAAGATACAAACTTTGTCACCGCTTGGGTGGTGGTTGCCTTTCTTTTCTTTGAATTTGGCTCTGTGATAGCAAATGTTGATTTTGCGACGCTATTCTCAAGCTGGGGCATCATGCTCCCCCTGGCTGGCGTGTTGATGGGTTTGCTACCGGGCTGTGGACCGCAATTATTGGTCACTAGCTTATACCTTTCAGGCGCCCTGCCACTTTCGGCTCAGGTAGGTAACGCAATTTCAAATGATGGAGATGCGCTATTCCCTGCGATTGCGATGGCACCGAAAGCAGCACTGGTCGCAACCTTGTATTCAAGTGTGCCCGCTTTAATCTGTGCTTATGGCTATTGGTTTATGTTTGAGATCTAACTTGATCAGAGTTAACTACATAGGCTTCTGTAAGGTCTGTACTTTGTATCGGCCTTTTTGTTTCCGCCTGCTTAAGTCTTTCCACAGGTTCTTTTTACATTCCCTTCCTGCTTCACTGCTTCTACCACCTCTCTCAAACAGCGCGTTACAGCCTGTCTCAAAAACGCCCTCTATTAGCCCTGTATAATGCTTATTTAGAAACACCAACACTGATATCAAAAATACAAAAAGCCCCTGTAAGAGTGCTTACAGGGGCTTTAATTCAAGCTTTAATCTTGGTTCTTAAGACAAGACTTAAGAAACTTCGATTGGACCACCGAATGAAGTTACTGGAGGCAGTTTGCCTTGGAACTTCTCGAAATCAACCAAACATGTGTTTGCTGACGTTGCTTGAGCAAGTTCAGACGTACCGATATCTTGAGTCAGTGTGTTTGGATCGCCGTATGTATCTAGCGCGCCCACTTTCTCGTTGATCGGACCGTACCAAGCACCTTCTTCGATACGAACAACACCAGGAGCGTAGCTATCCATTAGAACAGCACCTGCTAGTAGTTGACCACGGTCGTTAAACACACGTACTACATCGCCATCTTTGATGCCTTTCTTCTTAGCATCTACTGGGTTGATGTAGATTGGCTCACGGCCTTGTACCGCGTAAGTCGCACGCCACTCTTCAGATTCACACATCTGAGAGTGAAGACGCTTGTCTGGGTGACAAGATTGTAGCCAGTACGGGTGCTTGTCAGAGCCTGGACCACCGTGTGAACGTTCAGATTTCTCGAACCACATTGGGTGTTCTTGACAGTGCTCGTAACCCATGTTGCCAACAGTACGGCTTGTGATTTCGATGAAACCAGAAGGCGTGCCTAGTGCGTTGATCTCTGGATCTTCACGGAATGAAGCGTGACGAGTCCATGGCTTACCTTTGCCGAAGTCTAGGAAACCTTTCTCCCAGAACTCAGCAAACTCAGGCATTTCGAAGCTACCTTCGTTTGATGCGCGACATTCGTCGTACAGAGATTTAACCCACTGCATTTCGTCCATACCACGCGTGTAATCGTCGTAACGACCCCAACGCTTAGTTAGGCTAGACATGATCTCGAAGTCAGTCTTAGACTGGAACAGAGGATCCACTAGCTTGTGCATTGCGATCAAACCACGGCCAGAGTACGCGCCGTAACCATCGATATCGTTACGTTCCCACTGAGTACAAGCTGGAAGAACAATATCAGAGTGACGACAAGTTGCAGTCCAAGCGAAATCAACAGCCACTACAGTTTGTAGGCTCTTGAATGCTTTACGCATCTTGTTGCGATCTTGGTGGTGGTGCCACGGGTTGTTACCACTGAATACCATCATCTTGATGTCAGGCAGTGTCACTGTTGCGCCGTTTGCTTTGATCTTCTTACCTGGCTCTAACAGGCTATCTACCCAACGAGCAACAGGGATTACGCGGCTGTAACCGTTGTAATCAGTGTTAGTGTGCTTAGGCGATTGACCTTTGTCGATGTTCAGCGGGAATGAACCCGGAGCAGCGAAGCCAGTTGAAGATACACCGATACCAGAGTAGTGGTGACCGTAAGAGATACCACCGCCCGGAAGACCAATTTGGCCAACCATTGCTGCGATAACTGCACACATCCAGTAAGGCTGTTCACCGTGCTCTTGACGTTGGATACTCCAACCCACAAGGATCTGCGTACGACCGTTAACCAGCATCTTAGCGAAGTCACGAATAGAGTCCGCGCTTGCGCCACAGATAGCAGAAGCCCATTCTGGCGTCTTCTCAACTCTGTCTTTCGTTTCACCTTGAACGTACTTGATGAAATCTTCAAAACCTAGACAGTAAGTTTCGATGAACTTCTTGTCGTATAGGCCTTCGTTGTAAAGAACGTGAGCAACACCAAGCATGAACGCCACATCAGTTTGTGGGTTGATGTACATTTGCTCGTTTTCTAGGTAACGACCTGTTTTGTTTTTAACAGGGTCAACAGAAACAACGTTGATCTCTTTCTTAGCAACTTTTTCTTTCAGCTGTTCTAGGTATGCGAACGACTCGTGAGTCTCACATGTCCAACCTACTTGAAGGTTTTTAACTGGATCGTTACCCCAAAGAACAATGTTGTCACTGTTTTCTAGGATAAGTTCCCAAGATGTACCTTGTGCGTAAACTTCAGTAGAACCTAGCACGTAAGGCATGATCGTTTGACCAGCACCTGTTGAGTAGTCACCGATTTTCTTCACAGAGTAACCGTGAAGTGCCATTGCACGTTGCATGTGGTTAGTACAGCTATGGAACTGACCTGTTTGTCTCCAACCAGTTTGACCTGTGTGAAGCGCCCATGGACCGTAATCTTTCTGTACGCGCTCTAGCTCGCGGTAAACAAGGTCTAGTGCCTCATCCCAAGTCACACGAATAAAGCGGTTGTTACCACGCGTGTCTGCGCTGTACTTATGCTTCTTCAACCAATCTAGGCGAACCATTGGGTAACGCACACGTGATGGGCTGTAGATAATACCTTTAATACCTTTCAGCATCTCTGTTGGGTGCTGATCGATTTCTAGAGGTTTAATTTCTTGTACTTTACCCGCGTAAACGCGAGCTCGGAATGCACCCCAGTGAGAACCAGAGACTTTCCACGCACCGTCTGTTTCTGCTGCAGACGCTGATGCCGACGCCAATAAGCTTGGACCGATAACCGATGCCGCACTTGTAGTAGCGACACCTTTCAGAAAACTTCTTCTTGTAATTGCCATTGTGTTACTCCAATTGACGTCTTATTAGTGATGGCCTTCAGAAAAATCTGATGAGTGCTTCTGTAGATACTTAAGAACCAGTGCTTCTGTATCTGTATCGAAGTTAACGAATGCAATCATACCATCTAGCATGCCTACCCAACCGTTAGCGCTGAAGTGAGCTTCATCTGGCTGTGAGTGACACGTTGAACAGTTAGATTGGTACGCTTGACCCGCTGCGTTCCAGATTGGAGCGAAGTTATCAACCATAGACTCTTTCTTCATCCAAAGTGCTAGGTTAACTTCTTCCCATGGAAGGCCAGTAAGCTCATCTTCTTTCTTCTCACCAACAGTGATAACGTCACTTTGAGATACTTCTTTCGTCAAGATTGCAGTTGAGATGTTCATACCGAAGTCTTCTTGGATTACACGTCCGAAGCCTTTCGCTTTACGCCAACCGTCGATTTGAATCTTGATCATATCGCCTTTTTCGTCGATAACCGCAACTTTACTTGCAGGGCTTAATAGACCCGCTTCAACTTCAGCTGTTTCATCTGTGTACATTGGTAGGTGACGAATAGAGATCACGTCTGAACCATTTGCGTAAGATGTGCTGCTTGCTACGTTTTCTAGCTCGCCAACAATACCGCTCGCTGATGCCATATCTAATGGAAGGTTGTGAGCAATACCTTTGTGACAGTCAACACAGCTTTGATCACGCTCTGCCGCGTTCTTCATCTGGATACGCGCTGTTGGGCGCATGTTTTCGAAATCCATTGAATCGTAGTTGTGGCAGTTTTTACACTCTAGAGATTTGTTCGAAGAGAAGCGATCCCATTCGTGTTTAGCCAGTTCGATACGACGAGCTTCGAATTTCTCAGGCGTATCTAGGTCACCAAATACTTGAGCGAATACTTCTTTAGAAGCTTGCATCTTACGAGCGATTTTTGCTGTCCATTCATGTGGAACGTGACAGTCAGGACAAGTAGCACGTACACCAGAAGTGTTTTTCCAGTGAACCGTTTCCTGTAGTTCTACGTATACGTTGTCACGCATGGTGTGACAGCTTACACAGAATTCTTCTGTATTTGTGTGCTCTAGAGCTGTGTTAAAACCGCCCCAGAAAATAACACCGGCGATAAAGCCACCCATAGTTAGTACACCAAGACTGATGTGTACTGCTGGGCGAGTCATTGTGCGCCATAATTTAACTAAAAATGATTTCATGTTTAGCTCTCTTAAATATTGATTTTAAAAAATGTTGTTACTTAGAGGGCATTACATGCCGCCGTGAGCACCTGGAGGTCCGAATACAAACACTTGCAGTGCCCAAACTAGGAAGCCGTAACCGCCTACAAAAGCCACACTTAATATTGGGAAGAGAACCACCGCGATGAAGAGGAAAGACTTCCACTCCAGCGAATGTTTTTCGCTAGTTTCAATTTTATTAACATCACTCATACATTTTGCCTATTTTGTATTTAGTAATTTCGAGTAACCCATTCTATGGGGCTAAAGTTCTTAAGTATCTAACGACAAATTTTAGACCATACTCAAAGTAGGGTTCAATCAAATCTCCCGTTATAACCCTTGCTAATCAATACTTTTTTGAGCTCATCCAAAGTTGTTTTTAGTTAAACAAAGTTATTAAAAAGTATTAACAAATGTGAAGAATTAAGTATATTTCACAAATGTTAAATTCCAACACCGGCGCAACCATATTGTAACCAATTTTAACGTTTTACCTACTAAGTAGTAGCCAAAAATGCCTCAAAAAACCAATATTCTGTGGTTTGATTGTTAAATTATTGAGTATTTTTTAAAGCAACGGCTGAGAAGCTGAAATGCATCATTTGGCACTTTCAGATATGATGGGGACCTACTTAAAAGGAAACATTATGCAAGACGTTATTGATATATCTTGGTGGCAGTTATTGTTCTTCAGCTCACTTCTCTTGCTACCCATTACCATCAACCACAAGTTAAAACTCGGCCTTGGCAAAGAGGCTTCTATCAGCATCATTCGTATGGTTATTCAGCTATTTCTGGTGGGACTTTACCTAGAATACTTGTTCACTTTGAATAGTTTGTGGGTCAATTTGCTGTGGTTATTTACTATGATTATCGTCGGTGCAAGCTCGATTGTTGAAAAATCTAGACTGCCAAGAAACCTACTTTCGGCTCCTGTCGCCGTTAGCCTTGCGGTAACTTGTGTACCTATTGTCTTGTTCATCTGCTTTTTCATCATTAAGCCGACACCGGTTTTTAACGCGCAGTACCTTATCCCAATCGCAGGGATGTTATTGGGTAATAGCTTAAGCAGTAATATCGTGGCATTACAGAACCTGTTTGGTGCCTTTGAAACACAGAAATCAGAATATGAAGCAGCAATCGCGTTAGGCGCGTCTCCTACTTATGCTGCTGCGCCTTTTGTACGTAATGCAATACAGAAAGCGATGTCCCCTATCATGGCCTCTATGGCAACCACAGGCTTAGTAACGCTGCCGGGAATGATGACTGGACAGATCTTAGGTGGTGCTTCACCGATGATCGCGATTAAGTATCAACTGATGATCATGCTGGCGATTTTCGTGATGATGAGCTGCTCTCTAGCCCTTGTACTTCACCTCTCATTGAAGACATCTCTGACCAAAGAAGGGCGAGTTCTCGCTCAAATACAGCCTTCGAAATAACCTCCCTACTCCACTTAGATCTGGTTACTCACTGAATTTGAGACAGGTTATCCACAGAAATTGTGGATAACCAAATCAATATAGATCCTTTTTTGTCCATTTCGGCTCGCGCAAAGATCATTGCCATTGATCCTTGGGTGATTTCAAAGACATATACACACGTGCAGAACTGCGTTGTTAAGCGTTCAAATGATAATTTAAGAATTCAACGGTATCCGCCCCATGAACCCACGGGGCGACTTGTCAGTGTTTGAAGTTCCAAGGTAGGAGTGCGTCGATATCAGGCTCTGCTTTCGCGAGCTCTTTCATGCACTTGACCATGTAGTCTTAGAGGATAAGACCGTTGGCTTTTGCAGTCTCGACGATACTGTAAAGCATCGCGCTCGCCTCAGCGCCATTTGGTGTGTTGGAGAATAGCCAATTTTTCCTGCCAATAACCAGCGGTTTAATTGCGCGTTCAGCGCGATTATTATCGATAGATAAGTGACCATCGTCGATATAACGAATGAGTTTAGGCCATTGCCCGAGCGTGTACTTTATTGCTTTGCCTAGTGGGCTAGAGCCTATCACCTTCTGGGTTGTCATCCATTGGTAAAGCTCATCCAGTATCGGCTTGGCATACGCTTAACGCTCTGCTTTGCGTTCTTCGGCAGGCGCACCTTTTAAGCTTGATTCTATCCCGTAGAGCTTTTGGGGTTTAGCCAGCACTTTATCAGCCTTGCCCGATTTACCTTCCCCTTGAAGCTTCTTCGCGTCCATGAACTTGCGTTAAGCACCCCACATTAGTGACGTGATGCAGACCATGATAAGCCGTGTAGCCATCGGTTTGTAGATAACCGTTGTAGTCACCTAAAAAGTCCACGGGGCACACCCTCGCGCGACTGTTTTGATAGTCGTACAAGGCGATTTTTTCACATTCGGCAGTGCCGCTTCGGGCGAGTCAGCGCCTGAGCAGTAAAGCCACATATAACACTGCTTCTCTTCTTTGAGCACATTAAGCGGCGTTTCATCCGCCTGAACCACCACTTGCTGAAGTAGGTGCTCTTTCAAGGCGGCATACAGCGGGGCTAACTTCTCACTGACTTGGATAACCCACCTTGCCATGGTGGTGCGTGATAGCTCGATACCCGACTGGGTAAACAGCGATTCTTGGCGATAAAGTGGCATCGCGTATTGGTATTTGCCAAGAATGATGTTGGTCAGCAAGCTTTCTGTGGCGAAGCTTTTAGGGATGAGACTCTGAGGGGATGGCTTCTGAACGATACGGCTGCTGTCACCTGTTTTCTCGCACTGGCGGCAAGCGTACTTAGGACGAACATATTCCAACACTT
>NZ_JBFSSD010000038.1:0-51407 GCF_041466145.1 Vibrio sp. 10N.239.312.D08
CTGAGCCCGTAGAGGACTTTCACCTCCTAGATCAACGCCATGCTCGGCGCACCATTAAAAAGGCCACTCGATTGAGTGGCCTTTTGTTTATTGGTTCAGAGTGCTTATAAGCGGTTGAGCGTTATAAACCTTGAACGCTCTTTGCGTTAGAAGCTATAAGCCTTACAGCCCATAGACATTGAACCCTATAAACCTTGTACGCTATAGACCTTGCACGTACTGAGCATTAGTTCGAACTTCAACAATCTGCTCTAGGTTCTGTTGTGAACCTTCAACGCCGTTCAGTAGCGCTTCGAAATGCTTGATAAGCTCAACTTTGTCTTTCACTTCTTTAGAACCTGCACCGATGTTGGTTAGGTCAATGAAGAACTCGTCGAACAGACCAGAGAAGTCAGTTACTGCGTCGTGGTTCAAGAACTGCTCGTGGTTGTAAATGCTTGGGTAGCCACCCTTCTGTTTATCAACCGCAAAAGAGATGCCTTTCACGTTGGTAATCGTGGTCGCTTTCTCACACTTCAACATACAACCTGCTTCGATGCTTGGCTTGTTACAACCCACGGTTCTTTGGAAGAAACACTGACGGCTGGTCATCATCAAGATTGGGTGGTAAATGCTGTAGAACAGTTTGAAGTTCTCTGGGCGACGAATATGACGAATCTGACCTTTGTTGATCTCGTTCGAAATGAATGCGCCTGCACAGTTCAGCTCTTCTTTCAGAGTAACCAGTGCGTGAGAGTTGGTCGTGTTCATGAACGGGCCTGCAACCCACTCAATACCCATCTCGTAAGCTTTGTAAGCAATACCCGTGTTGTTGGTTACGATGCGAGCTGGCTTGATCTCTTCAAGAATACGAACCGCTTCGTCGTAATCTTTACCGATCAATACCGCTGGGAACCAAGGAATCAAACGTGGGTTTGCTGCCAAGATGTCGATGTACTTGTTACAACGCTTCTTGAAGCTTTCTGGAAGTTTGAAGTAAACATCCGCGTCAGTCACGTCACACAGGTGTAAGTCTTCTACATCGGCGATAAGCATCGACATAGTCGGCTTCTCGTTCACTTTAGGGTGCTGAGGCAGTGCTGGCACTTCAACGTGCTTAATCACTTCCACAGAGCCGTTCAGAATGAAGTCGATCTCGTCTTTTAGGTCTGAAACTTCTTTTAGAGGAATCAACAAGCCTGCATCCACTTCACTGAAGTCGTGGCTTTCTAGCGTGTGAACTGCACTCTTCACGTTTTTGAAGCGCTTCTCAAGTAGCTCTTGAGTAATCGCCTTCTCTTCAACCGCTTTCAATAGCGATTTAGATTGAAGAGTAAAGTTCTCTTTTGGCGTGTTCACAGTCACCGTAAATGGTTGACCCACTTTTGCGCTGAACGACAGTGCTACTGGTGTCTTGCGAATATCAAGGAACTCGATCTTGTCACGCATTTCGTTACCAAGAACGTCTTTCGCTTGGTGAAGTTCGTTGGTCACTTCTTGAATCTGTACAACTGAGATTTCGTTGTTCTGCTCCGTCGCTTTTTCAACAGCGTAGTTCATGCTGTTGTCGCGCGGGTTATCGATGAACATGTCTTTCGTTAGGTTGCCCTTTAGGAAAGAGTTGGTGAAATCACGGTTGAATACTTTGTGCAGGTTCGAATCGTCTTCGATCAACAAACCACTTTCTACAAAGCTATCAATCTGTTTACGCCATGTGTCTACCACAGTGTAAACGTAGTGTGCGCCTTTAATACGGCCTTCTACTTTCAATGAGTCGACTTTCGCATCAACCAATTCAGGTAGGTCGTAGTAAGCTGAGTTATCTTTCAGGTTAAGTGGGAACTTGTTGCCCGCGTTGGTGATTTCGTACTCATCACGACACGCTTGGCTACAACGACCACGGTTACCTGAGTTACCCACACTTACTGAGCTTGAGTAACATTGACCAGAGAATGCGATACACAGAGCGCCGTGTACGAACACTTCGGTTAATACGTCGTGATCGTGTGCTACTTCCGTCAGCATCTTGATTTCAGGCAGGTTCAACTCACGAGACAAGTTAACGCGCGTCGCGCCAATCTTAGACAAGAACTTAATCTGACCTTCGTTGTGCGTAGTTAACTGAGTCGACGCGTGAACGTCTAACGATGGGAAATGCTTCTTAACCAGGTTGAATAAACCCAAGTCTTGAACAATGATGCCGTCCACTTTGGTGTTCACAAGCTGGTTCAGCAGTTTGGTGATGCTCTTAGTCTCGTGCTCCAGTAGCACAACGTTAAGAGTCAGGAACACTTCACAGCCGTATTCATGAGCAAGGCGAATCACACCATTCAATTCGTCTAACGACAGGTTAGAGGCTCTGTTACGAGCGTTGAATGTGTCTAAACCACAATAAACTGCATTAGCACCCGCTACGATGGCGGCTTTTATCGCTTCTACATCGCCACCTGGGGCTAATAACTCAATTTTTCTGCTCATTTTTGAAGTCGCTCACTTACTTATAATTTTTAAGCCGCGTATTCTACCCACATCACGATCTCTTTACCACCGTACAACACTTTTCAAACTAAATGACCTCAATAATGCCGAACGAATCCGATCTACCTATCCTTTATTCTTTACGCCGTTGCCCTTATGCAATGCGTGGACGAATGGGCATCGCACTATCACAGCAAAAAGTGTTACTTCGAGAAATCGTTACCAAAGACAAGCCTAGCGAACTATTGGCCAGTTCGCCAAAAGGAACAGTGCCTGTATTGGTGTTACCCAATGGGCAAGTCATTGAACAGAGCTTGGATGTGATGAACTGGTCACTTCAACAAAACGATCCTCAAGATCTTCTGCGTTCAAGCAATCCAACGCTTAGCGAACAAGTTCAGCAGCTCATTAAAACCAACGATGAAGAATTTATTGGCTATTTAGAAAAGTATCGTGCATCGGTTCGTTACCGAAACATCGATGTTGAACAACGCCGACAAGCCTGCGAAACCTTCATTAGTCAGCTGGAAGCGCGACTCACCGATCAGCCCTACTTTTTTGGAGAAACCCCAAGCTTGGCCGATTTTGCGGTGATGCCTTTTGTCAGCCAGTTTGTGCGAGTCGAAAAGAAGTGGTTTGTGAAATCGGAATATCAAAACGTAGGACGTTGGTTAAGAGCGCATCTCGAAAGTAAGCTCTACACCCAAGTAATGAAGCAATACCCTTTGTGGAATGAAACCAAGCACGATTGTCTTTTTGGTGGATAATGGTAATTCAAGGATAGAGAAAGCGTAGTAATCAAGATAAGTACGTGACACTGTATCTTCTTTGTAATGAGCAGATATTCAAAGGCTTAACTGGGTTTCCGTTGTCTCTTTACCGGTAACTACTGTCTCTTAACTGGCAAACACAGTCTAAGCTAAGCCTTTTGTTCATTTTAACCTGATCACTGAATCGCTATCGAAATCTCGACTTCAGTTTCACCTTTGTATAGTTCAAAATCTGTCGTGTAAGTTCTCACATGTGGGCAGTCAGCAGCGCTGAAATACGCCCACACTTCACCCCATAGATCGATGACTGCTTGAGGAAGTTCACCTTCAGCAGAAAACGTCAGATATTTGCCTGCTTCAATCTTGGTTTCAATAAGATTATTTAAGTCTTGATCCGTTAACGCATTAGCACACGCGATAACATCAAACTCACCCGTAAAATCAGACTCGTAATTAGTGTAGACACCGTACACTTTTGAATCCGGCGTCAGTTTGGGAAAAGCCTGATCAAAAAAGCCCTGCCACAATTGACCTATCTTCGCTTTAGTTGGGTCAACCTCATCCTGATTAGTGGTTCTTACTGAAAACCCATACGCCTTTACGGCTTCAATCGTTTCTACTTTCATTCGTTCTATTCCTAAGCCAATTGACGATCTAACTGTATTGAATCCAATGTTTTATAAGATAACGATGCTAATCTTGAATCTCTTTGTGTCCACATTTTTCACAGACAAGGTGACGAGAAAACTCATCCATTGACGCGACAAACGGGCCAAGGAACCAACCTTTTATCATGCCTGCCCAAAACTCACTTCGCTTTTGGTTAGGTTTGTCTGCAAACGCACTCGTCTTTCTGACCAACACAACAACATGTTGTGTCTCTTCTCTGCACGCGGTGCAATAGCATTGTTCTATGGTTCTATTCATTTGAAAGCCTATGACGTTTTGAATGAAACATGCTGAAAGTGAGGGTTGTCGACACAGACATCCAATGTCGCTATTTGAGTTAATACGACAAGTTGTTGCTCGCCTTGAGTACTGACTTTAATGCACTCTTCACGGCTGTCATTGCGCTGGGTATCTAACCCGACACATTCAATCTGCTCGCCAGACTTCAGCGTTAACTTGATTGGGTATCGGTGCATACACACAATTTCAATATAATCGTAATCGTTGCAACTAATCATAATACCCCTCCAATTCATCCACCACGCTAATGCGACACGCCATACTATGCAATATGCATATAATCAATAAGTTACTCGTATCACAATCGCATTGCCATAATCAGATTATTGAGTAATTTGTTAAATTTAATCTCGTTCTCACCATTCACATTTCATCTGTGAACGACAATTTAAGGCTTCAAGAATCCTTTCCAATAATGGTACAAACCACCAATGTCTGAAGAACACATTAGCGACATTGCGCCTTTGATTTGTTCTTCGCTCCATTCCCACCATTTCATTTCTAGCAACTGAGCGATTTCAGTCTCATTGAAACGATAACGGATATGGCGTGCTGGGTTTGAACCGACAATCGAGTATGGCGCGACATCTTTAGTCACAACCGCTCGACTTGCGATGATGGCTCCGTCACCAACCTTAACACCACTCATGATCATGGCTTCTGTACCAATCCACACATCGTTACCAATCACGGTATCACCAGAGCGTTCAAAGCCGTCTATCGCACCTTCAAACTTCTCATCGTCTTGATAGAAAAACGGGAAGGTACTCACCCACTGGTTTTGGTGGCCTTGGTTGCCCGCCATCATAAACACGGCGCCAGAACCAATCGAGCAGTAGCTGCCAATGATCAGCTTATCGATGTCGGTTCTATCCGGTAATAGGTAACGCGCACAGTCATCAAAGCTGTGGTTATGGTAGTAACCCGAGTAATAGCTGTGCTCGCCCACGATGATGTTTGGGTTGGTCACTTGTTCTTTGAGTGACTTTCCAACAAACGGGCTTTCAAAATAGTTTTTCATGGTTGTACTCTTAGTTTCGTTCTTTTAGTTAGGTACTTTTGTTGCGTGTTGATGGTTGTAACTTGTTTATATTAGTGTAAAGGCCAACGTGCCCTATCGACCGCCCGCAATATCAATAAATGAGCCGGTTACATAAGAAGCTTCGTCTGACAGTAACCACGCGATAGAGTTAGCGACCTCTTCTGGCGTGCCACCTCGTTGTAATGGTAACTGCGAAGCTAGTCTGTCTACGCGATCAGGCTCTCCGCCGTCTGCGTGCATTTCAGTGTAGATACAACCTGGCCTTACACCATTCACTCGGATATTGCGTGAAGCTAATTCAAGCGATAAGCCTTTGGTGAGTGAATCCATCGCACCTTTCGATGCTGCGTAATCCACATACTCAAACGGTGCGCCTGTGCGAGAAGCGGCAGACGATACATTCACAATCGACCCAGCACCATCGGCTTGTTTGATAAAGGCTTTACTGCATAAGAAACAGCTTGAGACATTCGATTTCATGACCTTTTCAAAGCGATCAATCTCGATGTCTTCTAGTGCAGATTGGGTAAATAAGATGCCAGCGTTATTGACCAAGTGGGTAATTGGCCCAAGCTTATGACGTGCAATTTCGAACAGGGACTTTACGTCAGATTCTACCGACACATCGGCACGCACACAGATAGCAGTACCGCCCTGATCGCGTATCTCATTCACCAGTTCATCAGCTCTTGATTCATTGTGTATGAAATTGACACACACCGCATAGCCTTGTTTTGCTAATAGCTTCGATGTAGCGGCACCAATGCCTCGGCTTCCGCCTGTGACGATTACGATTTTGTTCATGAAATCTCCTAACTCGCTGACTTTTATTTATCTGATTGTTGTTATGCACATACTCTATTGTGAGCTTGGTGTTCTTGTATTTGGTGTTCTCGCATTTAGCATAGTTACTTGAGTGATTCAGGGCTCGCTATCTGAACCCACTTTGCACGCCACTCTTGTGCAGCAAAGCCATCTGGCCAAAACTCAGTTTGCTTTTGGATTAAACCATCAACAATCGTGTGAAAGGTAATCACGCGATCGTTTAGTACGCTGTCCGTCACTGATACATCGGTCACGACGGTATCACCTTCGCAAACAATCGAGTTCAGCTCAAACTTCCAAACCCCATTCGCTGGATATTCAGAATTGATAGCTGTGAAGTTATCACGCCCTACCGTCAATTCAGACGACTGAGGCCAATACCCTTGAAAATCTTCCGCTAGCCATTCGGCCGCTTTGGCAAAGTCGTTGGTGCGCATTGCGTCCCAAAAACCTAATACCACGTCTTTTGATGTCATCTCTATTCCCTAATGTCTGTTTAAATCAGATAAGTGCCGATACTCTCAATCATACTTAAGTAGAAACCAAACAGCTTTTACTCACATCACTGCTTTATCAATTGCAATATATGCGTATAATCCCCGCTCCATTGCGCTATCGCCATTAAAAATAGCGCCATTCAACATTTTTAATGAGTACCCAATGTCGAAACTATTTTTCAAAGGCCGTATCGAAACAAGACAGAACCACGTTCTTGCTGGCTACAACGTAAACCGCGATGTAAAAGCGGGTACTGAAGAATCTCCAATCGCTGTAATGGTTCAAACTGAAGCGCGCAAAGCAGAAGTTGAAGCACTAGCCGCTGAAAATACTATCTTCGTTACTGTTACAGTCGACGCAGACAAAGAAGAGAACACCATCGAGCTTGATACTCTACTGAACAAGCCAAAAACGATGACGTTTGAAAAGACCCCTAACCGTAACGACCCATGTTCTTGCGGCAGCGGTAAGAAATACAAGAAGTGCTGTGCATAAGCGCTTTGACTTGAAGAATTTAAAAACGGACCGGTAGCAATATCGGTCCGTTTTTTTATACGCTAAGCAAGCTTATTCAGCGTAAGACAAATTATTAGGCGTCAGACAAACTGAAGCCACTAAATTTGGCGAAATTAGGCGTCGCCTTACTGCCACTGAACGTATAAAGCATCACACCCTGTTCACTGCCTACTAACGAATCAAACGTGATCACTTCCTGCCATTGTTGTTTTTCTAACGGGCGGAAATGAGCGCTGACTTTTCCGCCTTGTTTGACGAGCTTTACCGACACACTAGATTCACTAAACAACAGACGTTCCTTGATCTGTGGCTGACCATTTTGTTCTACAACGAACACCAATGAACGCTCGCCCATGAACATCTCTTTGCTCACTTTAATGTAGTTGTCGTTATCCCAGTAAATACCTAACCCAGCTTGTTCAAATGCGAGGTTTGGATCTAATTGAACCGTCACTTCTGTGCTGTAATCCGAGCTAGATACTGGATGAACGAAGATATTATCAACATCAGCTGAACCCGCACCAAAGATATTGCCCTCTTGCACTTGCATCGTCAGCACGCCGTTTTCCAAAGACCGATGTTCCGGATTTTCATTTCTGATTTGCCAGTTAACGAGGTTATTCATGTTATTAGTCCTTGCTGCTAGATCATGCGTTGACGGAGTTGGTAAAACACATTGTCGAGTTCATCGGGATTTTGCTTTTGAATGCGATTAAGCTCTCTTTGTACAGAATCGTACATAAGTTGGTTATCCATGTCTTTCAATGCGGCGTAGTAATGAATGCGACGTCCCAAGATAAAGTTATTCTGGTCATTCTCACTCATCATATTGAAACGGTCTATTGTCGCTAAGAACTTCGCTTTATCCTGTGGCAGCTGTCCGTTCAGTTCCATCAACAAATTAATACCGTGATAGTTACCATAGTTGCCCGTCACGCGGTTTAGTTTACTGATCAATTGATATTGTTCTTCAAGCATTTCACGTTCGCTAAGTGGCGTGAACTCTCCATTCTGCACCAGTTCATCCAATTCGGTTCCAGGCTTCACAGCAAGCGACAGAATGCGTATTTCATCTGGGTTGATTTGGTTAAGTAAGGCCGCCGTTTCTTCAACATGCTGCGCCGAATATTCTTTACCACCCAAGCCAAGGATAATGAAGGTCATCATCTTCATACCCGCTTGCTTCGCGTATTCGGTCGATTTCAAAATAGATTTCGGAGTAATACCTTTTTTCATCAATTTGAGAACATCAATAGAACCCGATTCCATACCGCAATAAAGCATGTTGAGCCCTGCATCACAGATGGCTTTCATCTCTTCAGGCGACTTCTTAGTCATGCTTTGCGCTCGTCCATAAGAGCTGATCTGCTTTAACTCTGGGAAGGCTTGTTTGAGTGTATTCAACACATCCAGCAAGTCTTCGGTATCCATAGTGAATGAATCACCGTCTTGCAGAAAACAGGTCTCAAATTTACGGTTCTTATAGAATGCTTTCGCAGCCCAAATGTCTTTCTTAATCTCTTCAACGGGACGAATTGCAAACTCCATCCCCTCAAACAGCGTACAGAATTTACATTTGTTCCAAGGACAACCTTGGGTGGTGCGAATCAATAAGCTATCCGCTTCTGAAGGTGGGCGAATATGCCCTTGTTGGAACTGATACTGTGTCATTTGAATGCCCAATAATTAACTATTCGCATAGACTACTAGAAGTTCATTCAATGAAAAACACGGTACAATTTGAATTATTATCAAATGAAAACGGATAATTAAAGAAGAAGAATGTTGAAGTATTAAGTAGGTTAAAGGCTAATCAAGGTTGTCCGGTGTACGTAAATTGGTTCCACACTTTGTACATTTATAGTCACCGTTTCCGCCACTTGAAGCTAACGACGATAAAATCATTCCAAGCAACCCTGGCTTCTTTTCATGTTGTGGCGCTTTTTCGGCTTGGTTACTGAACATAGTGTACTTGTGCAGTGTCAGTTCCTTACAGTTACTACAGAACGCTCTCGTCTTCTCACTTCCATACATAATATCTATCTCCTTAACTCAAAGCACAAACTAAACATATGGCAAATATGCCACACGTAGAGTTAAATCTAAATATTTTCATGAAGTTATGAGTAAGTAAGAGCGTTTTAAAGAAAAGTAAACTCTCGACTGTTAAGTGAAGTGTTGGTGAACAAAGTTATTCAATTCAGTCACGCTTCTGATGATGTAAACCTCTTTCTCTTTAGCGCGCAATTCTAACTGCGCTCTAAAGTCGTCATTCCAAAATTTAGGACACAGTTGTAGTGTCTTATAGCTTTGTATCGTGCCTTTTATCACTGAGCTTCCAGCAGGCCAGCCTTCAGGTTTAACAAATAAACCTTTGAGCATTCTCTTGGTTACAAACCAGTAGCTAGTTGAATAAGGAATGTCGATATAAACCAAGGTATCAGCTGCATCTAAACGTGTGTTGAACGAGCCTAGAGGGCCAAAACCATCGATGATCCAGCTTTCTGACTTAAGTATGCTCTCATGAGCCTCCTCAAATACTTCACGTTCAACAAACTCTCCGTTGGCCTTGTAAACAATAGAGTCCAACTGGTGAAGCTCTATCCCTGTAGCTAGTGCTAACGCCTTGCTGACTGTGGACTTTCCACTCCCAGGCTTACCAAAAACCGCGATCTTTTTCATATGACTTCCTCTATTCAGATAAAACCCATAAGACAGCGACAAAAAACCCACCTTACGGGTGGGTTCGATAAACAAAGCGCATCAACAATCCCACCATTCTTATGGAATGATGATAATTCGTTGGTTAGATGGCGCTAAATTCAGTTTCATAAAACTACTTTTATATATTGTTGCTTAGTTGTCAATGCAGCCAAACGTTGATTGGGAAGCTATATCCTCGTCAAGTCGCACCCATTAATAGTCTTAATGAGTGCTAATTGGTCTTGGTTATTTCGCTTTCTTTTTCGCCACTGTCGCTTCTGATAGCTTGCTTAGTACACCCGATACTTTCTTAACGACCTCGTCACAGCCATTGATCGCGTGACGCTCTACCAAGTAATTAGGATCGTTGTAAGACAACCATACTTTCTTATTTGAATCTTCAGTGACTAACACCTTCTGCGGTAAATCGATCGCGACTTCTTGAGCACATTGCATTAATGGTGTCCCTACTTTCGGGTTACCAAAGATGATGACTTCCGTTGGTCTCAATTCAAGATCGACCTTACTCGCGTTTTTCTGATGGTCAATTCGCGCAAACAATGTCAAACCTTTGCTTATAGCGAGTTCTTCAAAGCGGTCAGCGGTCTCTTTAACTGAGTAATTACTTTGGTATTTAATCAAACCATCAGAAGCCGCAGCTAAAAATGATGCAGAGAGTAAAATGGCGCATAGTGGTAGTAATTTTTTCATCGTCACCTCAGAGATTTAACCTAATCAAACTTACATTCATAGCGCCACTTCTAAAATCAGCGACGTAACCCATGTCAGTATAGACGCGATTCGATTCTCAGTTTGCAGAGAGGATCACTTTTCTAATGCGTCTTATTATCATCAGTTTAGGTTAACTCGACGCTAACCATTGGCTTTGAAGCTTGAATGTTTGGTCATCAAAATCAATAGTGCCTTGCACACCTAGTGGCGTGACTAGCATGGGATGGGTGTGACAACTGTCGAAGCCATACAGGATCGGGACATTTTTACCGTTCAGCACTTCAAGAAGTACATCGAGTGGTGTTCGCCCTGTCCCTTTGTCATCAAACAACTCATGTTTGCCGAGTACAATAGCGCCTACTTTATCGAATACTCCGCAAGCCAATAAGTGCGCGAATGAACGCTCGACCGCTTCAATGCCTTTTAGTGAATCTTCAATAAGCAGAATATCGCCAGACTGAATTTCTGGCATGTATTCGCTGCCCCAAATCCCGGCCATCGTACTCAGGTTGCCGCCAATCACGCGACCGCTTACTTGACCTCTTCCCATGAAGTGCCATTCGTTATTGTAAACTGGCTTTGCAGAGTCTTGAGTTTCCCAATCGTGTTTAATGTCCGTCCAACTCTCAGGCATCGTGTACTGATGTTGGCTTGAATCCGAGCATAAGATGTCAGTAAACGATTGGAAGGTTTCGTCGACTAATGGCGGGAACTCACCAAATGACGCAACAAGTGCAGGGCCATAAAAAGTCACCAATCCAGTTTTGGCGTAGATGCCTAACAGTAATGCTGTGGCATCTGAATAGCCGACGATGATCTTAGGGTCGTCTCTAAGGGCATCATAATCGATGTATGACAACAGTGAGTTACTGTTGTTACCACCAATGGTCGACATAATGCAGCGCACGTCAGGATCTCGAATGAGCTGATTGAGTTCTTCGGCTCGCGCTTGAATGGAACCAGAACGATACCCTTCTGACTCTCCAGTTAACAAACCTTCAACTAGAATGAAGCCCTGCTTTTCCAAATAACGTTTAGCACGAGCAAATCGATTAGGTGCAAAGACCGTTGCGGGCGATGACGGTGAGAAAAATCCGATTTTGTCACCAATATTTAAAGCTTTTGGGTATATCACTCGTTTGTCCTCTATAACAAAATTGGAATAATACGCCTGACTGAAACTCACTAATTCTTAAAGCAAACGAGTTCTTTAAGCGAGTTGATTTCGGGGTTAGAGCTCAAAAAATTAAGGTTGAATCAAATTTTCATCCCCAATCAGTGCCACGACTTAGTCCCACACTTTTCACACTGGTATTCGTAATCACTGTCGACATAAAAACCGGGAACATTATGGTCACCTTTAAACAATAACGTCATCAGGTACTCCATCAACACGCCTAGCTTCCATTGTTTCTTTTCAGATTCAGTGTCCGCTTTAGATTCAGCATCGGAAGCGTTAACAGCAAGGTGCGGGGTAAGTGCGTTACACTGTTCGCAGTGATAAGGATGTTTAATATACTTACTATCAAGCATTTATATAAGCCAACCAATATTTATAAAGTTGATGCATACTAGCAACTTATCACTCGGTTCTCGAACTTATTGTTGTCCACTAGATCTTTATTTGAAAGAAATGAGACACAAGGTAAGTGCCATGCATCTTGAATCAGTTGCCATCGAGATTTCCCTCATTGAACAGCTAAAGCTATTGTTACGCTTAGGTACGAAATTAACTTTTACTTTAATAGCTCTTTGTCCGCAGCACCTTCAAGCTGCACTTCTAGCTCTTTCCATAAGGCACGACTGCCTTTAGAAATACGCTCGCCATTGAAGGTCAGGACTTTGTCTTTGGATATGTTGTGCTTCTTCCAGCTATGACCACCACCATGGATGTTATGAAGCAAAGGCGGCACTCTATCGATCGCCTTACCAAATCTAGCTTCCGGTGACTCACCGGCTTCGAACTCAAGCCATAAATCCAAATACTCGCTTCTTGAATGGCTCGGCAATGATTTCAGCAAGCGCTCGACGCAGTTTCTCTCTTTGAGCTTGTTTTCTTCGGTTTCACTGGCATAAATGATGGTATCTCCCGCATCGATTTCCCCAAGGTCATGAATCAGCAACATCTTCATTACTCGGGTAATATCGATTTCTTCATTGGCATAGTCTTTCAACATAAGAGCGCTCAAACAGACGTGCCAACTGTGCTCGGCCGAGTTTTCATATCGGTCCAATCCAACTGGTTTCGTCTGTCGATGAACATCCTTTAATTGTTCAATTTCGACCATGAATTGCAGAATGCCTTTGATTTCTTCCACGATAAGCTTCCTTAACTTAAGTTGATGATTGAGCGGTGCGGAGGGTTAACCTAGCGACAAAGAAGCGTTACTCCCAATGAACCGACATTTTGTAATACGCAACACCCGATGGTTGTGGGCTAAGCTTATCTACCTGTTAGCCATAGGGTGTTCAGGATTTAACTGAAGCAGATCCCACAAGTTACCGTAAAGATCTTCAAACACAGCAACGGTGCCGTAGCCTTGCTCTTTAGGCTCTCGGACAAAGTTAATGCCCAAAGACGTCATACGTTCGTAATCACGCCAGAAGTCATCGGTGTTTAAGAATAGGAATACGCGTCCACCAGCTTGGTTGCCGATGAAATCGAGTTGCTCTGGCTTGGAAGCTCTAGCAAGTAACAGGCTCACACCGGTTGAATTTGGTGGAGCAACAACAACCCAGCGCTTATCTTCTTCTGGCAGATACGTGTCTTCGATGAGATCAAACTTAAGCTTGTTTACATAGAAATCAAGCGCTTCATCGTAGTCTTTTACCACGAGTGCAATGTGGACAATATTCTGTTTCATAACATACCTTGTTGGGGTTTTAGCTGCGTGGAATGATGCCATGAAGCAGGTAAAGACACTAGGTGTCGCATCATAAATCGTAGTATCTCGTCCGTCACAATCTAAAAGGTATACATCATTTATAACTGCCAGAATCCGAGCTCGACGCCACCTTGAATGACAATGGCACACATCCCGTGACGTGGTAACTCCATTGGCGGCACCGCAACTTCGGCGCCTAGTTTCTCGGCGGCATTTACTGCAGACTGAATATCCTCAACCAACGTGTAATGACGAACAGTTGGTTCTTCAGTTTCACGAAGCGGTGCTCGAATGCCAATTACCCCGCCATTAGATAGCTTTGCAGTGCGCGCCCCACCAAGGTTCACATCTGCACCACTGAATTTCACGTTGTAGAGCTGAGCGTATGTTGCACAAACGACATCGACCTCTGGGGTAACCACTTCAAGATATTGAACCTTCATCAAATTTCCTTCTCGTGTTCTTTAAGACTCTCAACCTGCATACAGCTGTGCAGGTGTTTCTCATCAATAATTTATTACTAAGCAATTCGACCGCGCATGATAAATTGCGGGCCTGCTGCGCCACCTAAATACTGTTGATTGATATCTTCGAAGCCGCCTTTCTTATAACAGTTGAATGCTGCCGGATTTTTGCAATTCACAGTTAAGTAAATCGACTCATACGCTGAGTAATTCGCTTTTAAATACGGAAACAAAGCCTTCACCGTGCCTGTTCCTAAACCTTTACCTTGCTGGTTTTTATCAAGCACAAAAGCTCTCAAGCCAATGCTTCCTTCAGGGCAGAATTCGTAGTGCTCTGCGTAAGCGATATCCAGCTTAAAGAAACCCACAACTTCGTTATCAGACTTAATCACGTGCAAGTGCGTCGTTTCACTGCCGTCTAATAAAAACTCTGCAGCTGTACCAGCGAACTTAACCTGTTCATCGGCGAGTTGGATGGCCTGAACTAACGCCACATGTGAATCTTCAAGCCTTTCGATAGTTATCATTGTTGTTCCTTCTGTATAACACGCACGAAAAACCGACTAGAGCTCATCGCTAGTGTCTCGAGAACCGTAGTTTGGGAAGTTGATATTAAGAACGTTATCGTCCTCAAGAGTGAATAGAACACTTCCATTCTCTACACCGGTTTCGTTTCTATCTGAACAGCCTAGAAACCGCTCCCAATCAAACGAATATTGAAGTCGGTATTGATTCGCATTGATGTGGAGAACGCCTTTGATTTTGATACCGTTCACCACATGTGCCATATCATCGATGTATGACAGATCAGGGATTAACTTTTCTTCGAAATCACTCTTATGCTCGGTTAAGAAATTGAGCAGTTCAGAACATAACTCGGAGCCATGAACCTATGGTTTAGACAGACTAGAAAACAACATTTCTAAATACTCCAAGGATTGTTTTGATATTGGGAAGATGCGCGCGAGTCTGTTACAAATTCAAGCTCAATCGGAAACCGTAACTTCAAATTCCGACACTACATTAGAGTTTTGGATGTGTTGATACCAACTTTTTACGTCTTCAACCAGCAAGTGCATCATGTAATTGTGACAGTGCGCAGGTTCATAAAAATTTTGCAGAAGGAACGCACAACTGCCGTGACGCAGATAGGCGATATCGTGAAATTCAGACATCACTTCGAAGCCGATTGACTGGTAAAAACGCTTGGATAAATCGAAGTCTTTCGCGGGTACAAAAGACTTAGTTTCTGAGACTTTGAGGTTTTCCATCCTACATCCTTATAGTGTTGATATTCTGCTCCTGACACGCTGAACGCTTTAAGTGGTTACGGCGTTTATTCCGAGCTCTTATTCATAGCCTTGCTGAAATGAGTCGACTTCGGCTTTAGTTAGATAACGCCACTGGCCTGCTTCAACATCTAAACGAACATCACCAATCTGTTCACGGTGTAGGCCAACAACTCGATTCCCTACCGCAGCAAACATTCGTTTCACTTGATGAAACTTGCCTTCAGTTATGGTCAACAGCACTTCTTTACTGGTAATCACTTCAAGCTCTGCCGGACGCGTCGGCTTTTGTTCGCCCTGCAATTGAATGCCCGCTTTGAACTTATCAGCAACATCGTCTTTGATATCTCGTGACAATGTCACGCGATAGACCTTCTTACATGACTTGGTGGGCAGCGTGATATTGAATGACCATCGCCCATCATCGGTAATCAAAACTAAGCCAGTAGTGTCTGCATCTAAGCGCCCTGCGATGTGCAGTTCTGATGCTTTGTCTATCTCGATGTATTTGAACAGTGAAGGATAAACTTCATCGACATTAGAGCAGATGGTACCCGCAGGCTTGTGCATCAGGAGGTAACGAAATTCACGCAACTTAAGCGGCGTGCCATTTAACAAGATGGTGTTGCTTTCATGAACCTGGGCTGACTCATCAGTAACTGTTTCACTGTTTACGTTCACCTCGCCATTATGGATGCGTTCAATCGCTTCAGGCTTGGTTAGGTCAGTGCTTTTACATAGGTATTTATCAAGGCGCATTAATCGTCGGCACCACATTTAGCACAAGGCTTGTAAGTTCGTTCACCTTGCTCGATAACCACATAGTCACCAACGCACTTGTCACATAAAGCGAGCTTTGGGTAAGCCTCTTTTTGTTTCTTTGCGTTAATGTTGCCTTCGGTGGTGTATACGGTTCTCATTTTGATGCCTTTGCTTGAATAACGTGAGAGGCGCAAATTGTATCACTGTTTACAGCTTTGATTGGAGTGGCGGTTCATAGATAAATTGATTTTAAGTACCGCTATTCCAAGTTCCCGCCCGTAACGGCTTAACCATGAACAACAAAATCAACGTGCCACGCCTATCAGTGGTAAAATGATAAAAGCTCACCAACTTATGAAGTCGATAATGAAAGATTGTAATCAATGCGGAAAATGCTGTATCAAATACGGAGATGGCGACCTTGCCGCGACTCAAGAAGAGATCGATTTGTGGGAGTTGTTCAACCCAGACATCTTTGAATATGTTCGAGGAAGCGAGATCTGGTTCGACCCTGAATCTGGCGAACGTTTAACTCGCTGCCCTTTTCTAGAGCTGGTTCCGACGAAAGACACCAAGGCTCAAGCCAAGTACACATGCAGCATTTACTTAGACCGACCAGAAGATTGCAGACACTATCCAAGCCTGATTAATGAGATGGTACGAGATGAGTGTGAAATGATTGAGGTGGTGGATTTGCAAGACACGAAGAAAGCTCAAAGGAAACTCGACCTATTGATGAAAGACAGCCGCCCTTCAAGCTATTCGTAAGCGATGATCTTTTGAAGATCAATCATCAGTATTAGCTAATAGCCGCTAAAACCTTAAGCCAAATACTGGTTCGCTTCTAACCAATCAAGCGCAACCAGTGCCGCCAATGAGCATACCGCTCTGTCGTTGCCATCAACAAACTTAAGCTCTTCAATTTCAGCATCTGGAGACAGTTCTCCAGTATAATCAGAAAGATAACAAGTCAATTGCACTGATACGCCTTCCGCTTTACCATCAGCTTGGCCAGTAAAGGTCTCTACGTATTTGATGGAATCTGGTACTAAATCTACGGAGATCTCTTCTTTGATTTCACGAACCAGTGCTTGCTCATCACTTTCGCCAGCTTCACGCTTACCACCCGGTAGGTAGAACAGTTCTTTGCCTTTTGATCTCACCATCAACAACTTGCCGTCTTTGATGAATATCCAAGCCAGCTTATCAATTACCTTATTCATGTTCTTAGACCTTGTTATTGTGTTTATTATTTTGGTTAGCACAACGTATCGCGCTAGGCGTATATTACATCCAGCAGTGAACATATTCTATTGAATCGAATTGGAGATATCATCGCCAAAACAAAAATAACAGCTTTCGAGACAATGCTCGTCTACTGTCATTGGCGTTGTTTAGGGATTGTTAGCTAGCTGTCCGCAGATAGAATCAATCGACTAGCCAATTAAGCGCAGAGTCATGGTCTTCGAATGACTTTATCTCACCCGACACAAACCAACTGCCGACTTTTGATGCCATTTCTTGCCAGCTTTTATCACCATATATCGCGATTTTGTCTATCTTCGAATTGAGCTCTAATCCAAGTTTAAAATCGTCCCAAGCAGCACGTAACTCCCAACCCGTTAAGGTGGAGATGTCGACCAGCATCTTGAGTTCAGATGAATCGAGTTCTTCTAGCGTGGTATTTAGAATTGGCATCATTGCTTGATAGTCATCGTGTGTAAGCTTGCCTTTCGCTTTAAACACAACGATGGTTTCACCGCTAACACGTTCAATTCCAACCGATATTCCATGACGTTCGATACTCATAACCTAGCCCTCATAGTAGAAACTAGAGTTAGCTTAGAGGATTAAACAGCAAAGAGATGAGAGGTTTACGTCAAAACGGACAAGCGCTTTATCTGAACTTAATATCAGAGAGTTAATCGCGCTACTCCAACAGTTCGCTTAGGGATTGAACTTGTACGATACCTGGATGCTGTGACTTAAGCTCAGCACCTTCCGTGTTCAACCACACCGCTTGCAAACCCGCTTCAAGTGCTGGGTAAATGTCTTTCTCTAGAGTGTCGCCTACCATGGTGATCTCTTGTGGTGAAACACCGAGCTTAGAAATAATGGCAGGATAGAACCCCGACTCGAACTTAGAAAAGCCAATGCTCGCCTTACAAAAGTAACCCAAGATATATTGAGACAGGCCAACACGCTCAAAGGCTCGAATGATGTCGTCTTTACTGGAATCACCAGCATTGGTAGCAACATAAACTAGATGAGTTTTCGACAACTCCCCCAGTAATGCACGAGCACCACTCACTTCTTGCACGGTTTCCCAGTCACACATCTTCCCTTGTGCGTCTGGGAAATCGACCATCAGCGTATTGCCCCAGTCGAATAAGACTATTTCTGTTAATTCGATTAGCTTTGTCATCTTGCCTCCTGCATACGATGAATTATCTAATGTTTAAGCGAGCCTATAAAAACTTCTCGGACGGTTAGGCTCATTATGGACAACCTTGTTACTGTTTATGGAGCACGATCTTCTAAACACAAAATACCCTTTATTGATAAACCACTTTGAAACGCTCCAACATAAGTAACATGTCTTCACTTGGTGAGATCTTGAGCTCTTCACATTCACGAGAGAAGAAGTTCCAGTGAGCTTCTTTCCACCATTCGAGTGTTTTGTCACCCTCGCCTTCGGCAGCAGCAAACTCCGCCGTCACTTCGTTATATTTGCACTGTGAGACTGAAGTGATCTCTACAATGCAAACTGGCTTGCCATCCCAGTCAGTGACGACTTGCAAGTGACCAACTACTGGTCTCGTCTCGCCTTCATGGCTGTACCAATATTCAAGGCTGCAAGACGCTTGTTTTTCACCCTTGAGAATTAACTGGGCGCAGAGGTTGGCGTTGTATTCATCAGCACAGTAATAGTCGGCACTAAAAGAGGTGTATTGCGAAGCAACGTCTGCTGGTAATGTGTTGAGGTAGCTATCAAGATAAGCTTTGCTTCTTTCTTCCATGATCTTTCCAAATTCAATATTAGGTTGAGCCGATAAAGACTTATAGAATAAGCATCTGGCTGCATTGGGAGTAACCTATCAAGTCAGGTTATTGCTGTAAACCGAGTGAATATCAAAATGTGGGCTGAGAAAGAAGAATATAGGTAGGATTTCGAGGCCAGTACAAGGAGAGCCAAAAAGTACATTTAGTGTGTGCTTTTGGCTCTGAATATCTCGTTAGTAGTCGCTCGTAATTGGCAGGATATTAACGGTTCAAGAAGTCGACCGCTTTGTCTGGGAAGTCAGTAAACACACCATCGACTTTGACTTGGTTGTAGAAGACATCCAACATGCCATCAAAGTTATCAGCATAAGCTGGGATTCTTCCTGGGTCGGCACGGAACGTGTATGGGTGAACGTCTAAGCCCGCGTCTTTTGCTGACTTCATTAACGGTTTAATGATGATGTTATCTTTGGTCGATGCATTGTCCACCAACATTGGCTTCCAAGGACCAATTCCTTCAGCATAACTCGCCACTTTTTCCATGCCACCAGCTTCAAACATCCAGTCGTAACTGTACGGCGTTGCTTTGTCGCCTTGGTAGGTCATGGTTTCATTCCAATCTGTATAGGCCATCAACTGAACGAGCTTAAGGTCCATTTCCATCGCTGGCATGAGCTCATCATTAATGCGTTGAAGTTCATTGGCGTCGAAACACTGCAAATACACTTTGTCGTCTTTCGATAGGTAACCATATTGATGCAAGGTCGCAAGTACCGCTTTGGAGATGTCTTTGCCTTCGTGACGATGGAACCAAGGTGCTTTAATTTCAGGATAGATGCCCACGTCATAACCTAAGGTCTTATTTAGGCCTTGGATCAGCTCGATTTCTTCTGCAAAGGTAGCGACACGAAAATCAGACTGCCACATTGGGAAGCGCGTTGGGTACCCTGCCACTCTGTTGCCTTGTTCATCTAACTTAAAGCCTTCGGTCACCTTTAATGATTTGATCTCAGCGAGCGTAAAATCAATCGCGTAGTAACGGCCATCTGAACGAGCACGTGTTGGAAAGCGATCCGCGACATCGGTGACTCGGTCTAGATAATGATCATGCAAAACCACCAATTGGTCGTCTTTGGTCATCACGACATCTTGTTCGATGTAGTCGGGTTTCATTGCATAAGCGAGCGCTTTAGCGGGTAATGTGTGTTCAGGTAAATAACCAGAAGCACCGCGATGCGCAATCACTAAAGGATCTGCTAATGCATTTGCAGATAAGCTTAGTGCTAATAAGGTCAGAGACAGTGACGTTGTTTTCATTATTGTTTCCCTTGATAAAACAGAAGCAGGATATACCTGCCTCTGTTGTTATTTATAGATGTGATTCAGTAAATACACTACTGAGCTAACGCTTCTTTCTCTCGTTCGAGATCTTTTTGTTTATGGTGCGCACGCTCACCTAAGAAGGCGTACAGCAGACAGATGATTGAAGCTACACAAGCGCCGACCAAAATAATGAAGCCGCCATCCCAACCGTAATGGTCAACCATAAAGCCGAGTATTGCGTTCGCAGCAACCGCGCCACCTAAGTAACCAAACAAACCTGTTAGACCAGCCGCTGTACCTGCAGCTTTCTTAGGTGCAAGTTCCAGTGCATACAAACCGATCAGCATTACAGGACCATAGATAAGGAAACCAATCGCAACCAGTGCCAACATATCAACCGTTGGGTTACCCGCAGGGTTCAGCCAATATACCAACACAGCGACTGTCACTAGAACCATGAACAAGATACCTGCAGGTGCACGTCGGCCTTTGAATAACTTATCTGAAATCCAACCACACAATAAGGTGCCAGGGATACCTGCCCACTCATACAAGAAGTAAGCCCAAGATGATTTATCTACAGAGAAGTCTTTTGCTTCTTTTAAGTAAACTGGAGCCCAATCGAGTACGCCATAGCGGATAAGGTAAACAAACGCATTGGCAATAGCGATTGACCACAACAGTTTGTTAGAGAAAACGTACTTAAAGAAGATCTCTTTCGCCGTCATTTCTTTCTCATGAGACGTATCGTAGTCGTCTGGGTAATCGTCTTTATGTTCTTCAATCGGTGGTAAGCCGCAAGATTGAGGTGTATCTCTTACAGTAAACCAAACAAAGACAGCAACGAGAGTGGCAAAAAATGCAGGAACATAAAAAGCGGTTCGCCAATCGTCGTTAAAAGCCCACAGCCCCAACAAGAACATTGGGCCAATCAAACCGCCACCCACGTTGTGAGCAACGTTCCATACTGACACTATCTCACCACGTTCTTTTCGTGACCACCAGTGGACCATGGTTCGTCCACAAGCTGGCCAACCCATACCTTGGAACCAACCATTCAAGAACAGCAGGATAAACATCGCAGTGATGCTGCCTGTTGCCCAAGGCATAAAGCCAAAGCAGAACATCACCAGTGCCGACATTAACAAGCCACCGCTGAGGAAGTAACGAGGGTTAGAACGGTCAGAAACACTGCCCATTAAGAACTTAGATAAGCCGTAAGCGATAGATACCGCCGCTAATGCAACCCCTAGTTCTCCACGGCTAAAACCTTGTTCAATGAGATAAGGCATCGCCAAACTAAAGTTTTTACGGACTAAGTAGTACCCCGCATAGCCAACGAAGATGCCAAGAAACAGCTGCCATCGTAGTCGTGTGTAGGTGCTATCGATCTTATCTGATGACAAGCGATCGATATGCGCCATAGGTTTGAATATTCCAAACATAGGAACCTCATAATTATTGGGCGAAGGAAGAATTTAAATGCTCGAACGAAAAAATTTAGCGCTCATTCGAAATCAAGGGAATTGTATGTGCTTCAGGATTAATTTCTGTGATAGAGGTAGTTATTAACAAAAAATAACTTTAAATACAGCATATTAGTTTCATTTAATTAGACTGCGCTTCATATTTTTGTTTGTATCTGTATAATTAAACATCAGAACTTTCGAGTACGAATAAATCCAAAAAGAGCGAGCGAACATAAATCAACCAACAACAACTTTGTTATTACTGCGAATGCATAGTGAATAACAACAATTTTGGTTGAATCTGTGGAGTTATGAAGGTGGTTTGGGCTATTGGTTAAAGAAGTTCGCTAAAATCAATGCAAACAAAAAGGGTCTAGATTTCTCTAGACCCTTTTAGGTAATAACGCTTGGTGGCTTGATGTTGGCTAATTAAGCAAACATTAGCTAATTACTCGAAGTATTAGCTAGCCACACGACATGATTATGCGTCGATGTAAAAAGCTTCTACAGTGCCTTTTAGAGTAATAAGCATTGGCTGACCAAAACGATCTAGCGCTTTTGGAGAAGGGATCTTAACCCAACCTTCGCTGATGCAGTATTCTTCAACATCAGTACGCTCTTTACCATTTAGACGAATGCCGATTGGGTATTCGAAACACTCAGCAACGTGGTGTGGGCTGCGTGGGTTGCCTGCAAGATGATCTGGTAAAGCTGGTCTTGAATTAGTATCGCTCATGTTCATTACCTGTATGTACGTAAATAAAAAAAGTGCGTCATTCTAGTCAATATAGGCTTTGTGCTCAACAACTGCTGCAATAAATCGTCTTGATCGTTTTAATCAACAGCTAGTTGTTTGATTTAAAGGCGATATCGGCATGAGTTTCAACGAAAATTTAACAGGTTTATGCATTATGGATGAAAGGGAGAAATTCAATACTCGAACGGCAGATAAACTAATATCAGGCTTTTATTCCGAGCTTATCGATTAAGCTCAATACTCATCACTTTATGGTTCGGTTCTGATTCGATATTTACGATTGACCAACCTAGCCCTTGGTAGAGACCCATGATATTGGTGTACGCGTAGAGTTGAGTTTGCACTGCAGAAGAAACCTGTCTGACACCACGATTAATCAGTTCACTGGCAATGCCTTGACCGCGCCATTGAGGGTCGACAAACACAGCGTTGATCCACACTACATCACGAACTTGGTGAGGTTCTTGAAAATAGGAATACGCCAAGCCACCAATGACCACATTATCGCGAAGTACTGTTATTACTGGAGGGAGTTGTACGTTTTCTTTATATGTATCTTTAAACTTGAAATCAGACCATTCACTTTGAAATAAGCCCTCTAACTCATGCCAATAAGGTGAGTTTTCATCGCAATTTCTAAAGATTACTTTCTGCATTTTTCCGTCCTTTTAAAGAGAGTAATTCGGCTATCCTAGCCTTGTTTAATCTAAGTGTAGGTAAAGCTACTCTTCTTCGTCGTAATCGTCTGCTGGGTATTGATTAATTTCTTCGCCGCATCCTAGGCATTCACCTTGCAGATCCGTAGGCATCACAATAATCAAACCACAATGAGGGCAAAGATCGCCTTGTTGAAACATCCTGTATTCCTTCTACTTAATGGCTATTGCTTAGGATATTTTTGCTTACTCGCTTCTAGCCAGTCGTGAATCACTTGGCGAGCGGATTCCGACGGAGGTGCATTTCGTTTTCCGCAGATTTGGTCTATTTCAAAAGGAAATGCTTTGCTCGGGACGCGGCGTAAACCTATGGTTAAACGCTGAGGCTTGAGCATGCGGAACACCACATAACGATCGCTCATGATTCGGTTGTGATACACGCCAATACAGTGCTTCTGCTCGATGCCTTCGTGTTCAAGGTCGTAATAATCCGTGAGCGGATGAATGTTGTCATTGCCAAGTAAAGGAACGGGATAAGGGATGTCTTTATCCATTGGGCGATTACCCTCCAAACGACGTAATTGGCGTTGCTCCGTCCAGCGGTCATGGAGTTGTTCAAACATCGCAAAAGAGTTCTGACTGGTAATCGCGCGCAGTGGATCATCCATCTCCAAATCTTGCCCTAGCAATATCGCATCTTGGAACATCGCCATCTTCGACGGTGCGTTAAGTCTGCCCTCTTCCACCATTGCAATCCCTAGCCTGCTACCAGTTAAAAATGGATGAACTTGGTCCAAACGCAGGGCTGTGTATCCAACTTTTGAGTAATGCTTAAACTTAAGGACTCGTCTTTGCAGCGGTTCGAGAATACGAACAATGTGGTCGAGTTCATCACCAACATTGTAATGAAGCTCTAGCTTGTCGATGAATTTGAGTGTCGCCTTGCTGCCGTCTAAGCCCAACTTGGTAAGGACCTTCTTCTGCCCTAAGCGACTTAGTGCCAGTGCTTTCTTGTTGTCGACACTGTATTTCATGCAGATCAAAGCCAAAATAACAGGCCTTAATTCAAGCAATTGCGCGGCTTCATAAGTATTCGCAGCAAGCCACAACATCTGGTATTGGTATTCTGGAAAGTCGTCGGTGATTTCACGATAACGCGCAGGTAATGAATTTAGCCAACGACCATTCACGTCAAACTGTTCAACAAGGTTGAGGCTCAGCCCAATGCCTCCATCAAGCGGTCGTCTACCATCTTCAAACACATGAAAGCCGACGAGCTTTTGAGACCAGTCTCGGATCTCAATATCGTAGTCGAAACCTAATGTTCGAGTGGGAATGGTTAGTAGTGCTGTCATTGATGCCTCTTCGTTATTGGCGCATTGAACTATCAAGCCTATCTAACAGCATAAGCTAGCGCTTCAACCACTATATCAACCTTTTGTAAATTTCTTACCAATCAAAGCGATATAAATACGATAGTGCTTAGAAGAACATTGAATGATGATTTTACGGAATATGAGATCTCTTCGATATCATTTGCGTCAACAGAAACTATGCTTGTTACATAACTCACAACAAGAGGCTTTAATTATGGATTACCGACATATTCTGGTCGCACTTGAACTGTCTGACGACACCAAGATTCTCATTGATAGAGCGACCTTCTTCGCTGATAAACTGGAGGCTGGCATTTCATTTGTTTATATCGATGGTACGCATGGAGAAATTTATCCAGAGCTCGTTGATATTCAGGGAAATGACGGTGATTTACCCATCAATGAAGATGCCGTTAAGCATTTGAAAGAGTTTGAAGCCTACGCCAAACACCCAATCAAGCACATTTTCGTGGGAACGGGTGATTTGAACGATAAGCTCAAAAATGCCATCGAAGCAAACGGCGTTGACCTATTGCTGTGCGGCCATCACCATGATTTTTGGCATAAGCTCATCTCCCATTCTAAACAGATCATCGATACTTCCCCTATCGATATTCTCGTTGTTACAATGGAATAGAAGCTCCAGTTCGACACTCAAAAATAACCGGCATTGCCAACCTCTATCGGTATTATTGGTTGGCTTGATATCCTCTTCAACACACTCATCCTGATCGAAATCTCCTATTTCCCACTTAGAGTAGTCATTTGTGATCTTGTCAGCCTATCAACTCGTAAGCGTCTAATAATTAACAAATCACGTCATTTCGATTTGAATCAACGTACTGAAATGTACGACCCAGACCATGCCTTCATCAATCAATGGACAGGCGGTAACGCAGTCACAACAAGCCTCACAAACCAGGACGCATTATGAAATTTAAAACGGTACGACTTGTATTAGGTGACCAACTCAACATTGAGCATTCATGGTTTAGACAGGTTAACGATGACGTTATTTACATCATTGCTGAGCTAAAACAAGAAACAGATTATGTTGCCTCTCACGTTCAAAAAGTGGCCGCGTTTTTCTGTGCGATGGGTTACTTCGCTAACGAACTCAAAGAACAAGGTCATCAAGTACTCCACCTTACTCTTGACGACACAACGCAATTTGAAAACCTAGACACACTTTTAAAGCACTATGTACACGAATTCGGCGCAGAGAAATTCGAATATCAAAGGCCAGATGAATATCGCCTCTTAGAGCAGATGAACAAGCTCAAGCTGACCAATGCGACCAAAGGTTGTTGTGATACAGAACACTTCCTCTTTCCATTCGAGGAGATAGAACAACAGTTTCCAAAAGACAAACACATCATGATGGAACACTTCTATCGCCGAATGAGAAAACGTTTCGACATTTTGCTAGAAGACGGAAAGCCCGTTGGCGGAAAATGGAATTACGACGCGAACAATCGAAATAAGCTCAAGAAACAAGACATCGAAAACCTACCTCAGCCGCTGATGTTTACCAATGATATAACCGACATTTTGCAACGTATCGAACGTCACCAAGTACAAACCATTGGTCAAGTCGGCAACCAGTTACTATGGCCGGTGAACCGCGCACAAAGCTTGTCTCTACTCGCTCATTTCTGCCAAGTCTGCTTGCCGTTATTTGGGCAGTTTCAAGATGCGATGACGACAGAGCACGACTCTAAATGGAGCTTGTATCATAGCCGTATATCGTTCTCGCTGAACAGTAAACTGCTGAGCCCTAAAGAAGTGATTGATGCAGCACTGTCGGCCTACCAAGCATCCTGTCTTCGAGACAGCTCACCAGATAAGCCAAGCATCGATATTGCACAGGTCGAAGGATTTGTACGCCAAATACTGGGGTGGCGAGAGTACATACGCGCCGTCTATTGGGCAAACATGCCTGCTTACGCCAACAAAAACCATTACTCAGCACATAATAACCTGCCCCATTACTTTTGGGACGGACAAACCAAGATGAACTGCATGAAGCATGCGATTGACCAGTCTCTTGAGTTTGCTTACGCGCACCACATCCAAAGGTTAATGATCACTGGCAACTTCTGTTTAATCACGGGTATAGACCCTGACCAAGTCGACAGTTGGTACCTCGGTATTTACGTCGACGCGATTGAGTGGGTTGAAATGCCAAATACGCGAGGTATGGCACTGTTTGCGGATGGCGGGATCGTAGGAACCAAACCATACTCTGCCAGCGGTTCCTATATCAACCGCATGAGTGACTACTGCAAAGGCTGTCACTACAAGATAAAAGAACGCAGCGGCGAGCAATCTTGCCCTTTCAATAGCTTGTATTGGCGCTTTATGGACCAGCACCGCGATGCGTTAAACCGCAACCCACGTATGGGCATGTTATATCGCTCTTGGGACAACATGGATGAGCAATCACAACAAGCGATTCTCGATACTGCTGAACAACGAATCACAAACTTGGAGAACTTATAATGGTGGAGCAACTCAGATTACACATATTGGTGGTCGGTGGGAGCGGCGGTATTGGTTTCGCTGTGGTTAAACACCTATTATCTGAGCTCTCTCGGTTTGATTTTCTTGATGTGCATGTAGACGCGACTTACCACTCTCAACAGCCGGAACTAGAAAACAATCGCTTGACCTGGCACAAAGTCGACGCGACCAATGAAGCTGATATCAAGCGTTTGAGTTCTGAGTTTGAACAACTTGATTGGTTGATCAACTGCGTGGGTATGCTCCACACTCCAGATCTTGGACCGGAAAAAAACTTGTCGTCCATCGACCCTGATTTTTTCCTCAAAAACATCTCTGTGAACACCCTACCGAGCTTATTATTGGCAAAGCACTTCACGCCGATTCTTAGAGCGAGTGACAATCCAAAATTTGCTGTGGTATCCGCAAAGGTTGGCAGTATTTCAGACAACAGATTAGGCGGTTGGTATAGCTACCGCTCATCGAAAGCAGCCCTAAATATGTTCATCAAAACCATGTCGATCGAATGGCAACGCACCATTAAGAAAGGCACCGTGTTGGCTCTGCACCCGGGCACGACAGACACAGCTCTGTCGAAGCCTTTTCGGACCAATGTCCCTGAAGGTAAGTTGTTTGAGTCAAGCTATGTCGCCCATCAGTTGGTCGATATTATTCGCACTGCCACACCGGATAACAGTGGGCACTTCTACGCTTACGATGGTGAACAGTTAAATTGGTAGTTGATACGAGTGTCCGTCTTTCATTAGTGCTAAAAAAGAAAACCCAACAGAGTTGAAGCTCCATTGGGTTTTTATTTAGAAAGAACGCCTCTGTTTTAAAAGGCGTTTGGTTGATATCTAGCTAAAGATCAAAACTGATCATCACGATTATTCAGCCCAATTGAACTTAGTATCGTCAACACCTTCTTTCTCTTCTTTAGCTCGCTCGCGTCGATGTTGTTCTTCAATTCGCGCAGCGTCTATCTCTTGCATGATGGCTTCGATATCAGCCAAGTCGTCGGTTTCCGTAAACTCACCCGTCAGTTTGCTGTCTGGCTTCAAGTCGCCTTTCTCGTACAGCGCCCACATTTCCTTGGCATACTCGGTTTTTGCCAGTTCAGGAGCAAACTGAGCGTAATAGTCACGGATGTTATTGATGTCACGCGCCAGCATCCACTCAGCGTTGTTGTTAGCCGAAGCGTCAACCGCTTGTGGTAGGTCGATAATTACTGGACCGTACTCATCCACCAATACGTTGAACTCAGACAAGTCACCATGGATCAAACCAACACACAGCATTTTAACTACGTAAGTCATCATCACGGCGTGGTCTTCGATCGCTTGCTCTGCTGACATCACCACATCGTTCAAACGTGGTGCAACGTAACCCTCATCGTCAGTGACCAGCTCCATAAGCAGTACGCCATCAAAGCAACCATAAGGGACAGGCACACGAACACCCGCTTCTGCCAGTTTATATAAAGCATCCACTTCAGCACTTTGCCAAACCTTTTCTTGTTGTTCACGACCAAAGCCAGAGCCTTTTTCCATCGCTCGTGCACGGCGGCTATTCCGGACTTTTCGGCCTTCACGATACGCGGTCGCTTTTTTAAAGCTGCGTTGGCTAATTTCCTTATATACCTTGGCACAACGGATCGTATCGCCGCAGCGCACAATGTACACCGATGCTTCTTTGCCACTCATGAGTTGGCTTGTCACCTCGTCGACTAAACCGTCGTCAACTAAAGGCTGTATTCTTTTAGGTATCTTCATGCCGCCTTTATACATCACTTATCTTACAGATAGAAATATTAACTTGAGAAATGAATGACGAAACGATTAAAGGATCATCAAAATTACGACAAAGGAAGGAAATATTGGAGTTAACGGGTTTAGATCATGAGGATTGACCTGATCTATTCAGATTATGGGACTAAGACTTATTACGACGACAACGTTCAGAACAGTAGATCACGTCATCCCAACAGCGCTGCCATTTTTTACGCCATGCGAAAGGCTTTTGGCAAACAGGACATATCTTAGTCGGTAAATGGGGTTTCTTGTGCATGGCCGTTCCCTTCTTGAAGCATCCACTTCCTGCGTTTACTAGAGATTCCCTATTACGCTCGTACCTCGCTTTAGGGAATGACGAAGGTAATGCGAACAAATCTAGATTCCCTATTACGTTCGTACCTCGCTTTAGAGAATGACGAAGGCAATACGAACAAAGCCTAGTTCTCTATGACGTTTGTTCCTGACTTTAAGGAGTGACTGCGTAGTGATTTGTGACTACTCCCGACTCCGTCATCCTCGAGAAGGAGGAACGACTGAGTCGGGGATCTGCTTCATCTAGCTCTGTTTCTATTTCTGCGCAGATAAATTTAGCAAGAACCAAAGTAACAACCTAAGCGACAACCTTGTACTGCTTCTCCATCTCACTCACACCTAAGCCAGAGTGTTTTGTCACTTTAAGCTGAACGGGCACTCGCTCTTTCAGTGCTTCAACGTGGCTAATGACACCGATCATCTTGCCTGATGCATTCAAGTTATCTAACGCGTTAAGGGCAATGTCCAATGTGTCACTATCCAACGTGCCGAAACCTTCATCTAAGAACAGAGAATCAATACTGGTTTTGTAGCTCACAAGATCAGAAAGCGCTAATGCCAACGCCAAGCTCACCAAGAAGCTTTCGCCACCTGATAAAGTCTTTGTATCACGCATCACATCGCCCTGCCATGTATCAAGCACTTGCAGTTCTAAGCCATCATCGGCTTTACGTTTTAGCTCGTAACGACCATGCAAACGCTGTAGCTGCTTGTTCGCCAAGTACACCAAGTTTTCCAGTGTTAGACCTTGAGCAAACTTACGGAACTTGTCGCCGTTCTTAGAACCAATAAGTGAATTCAGACGTGAAATATCATCAAACTCGACCTGCTGCTCGTCGATCTGCTTGAACAGATCTTGCTGATTACTGCGGTTCTGGCTATCCGTTTCAAGATTGGCGGAAATTGCACCGATCTTTGTCGCATGGCTTTGCTGTGCGTTTTGACACTCAGTAGTCGCTTCTTCAACTTGCTGTTGGTCTTGCTCTTGCCATGCTTTCGCATTTTCGTGATTTTGTAGCTCCACTTGTGTCGCTGTGGCGGTGTTCAACCTAGCTTGCGCACTGACAATCGCTTCGTCTAAAGACTTCTTCAAGCTTTGAAGTTGAGTTCTAACCTCTTCATCTAACAACGCTGCTTCAAAATTAGCCTCATCTTCGAATGGGCTGGTTTTCAGCGCTGCTAACCAAGCATTCGACGCTTGTATGTAGCTCGATTGCTTACTGACTAACTCGTCCGAGAAACCAGTTTGTTTGGTTTGCTCGGTTCGATGTTCCAGCTCGCAACGGTTAAGCACTAACTGCGCAGCATCAAATGCATTTACCGCTTCAGTGACTTTTTGCTTCATCGCATTGCTGGTGGCTTGAATGTCTTTGTCACCAAACAACTCTGTTCTTTCAGCCGTTACACGAGTGAGTTCTGACACTAAAGACTCACTCTCTTGCGTCAGTGTCGCGAGCTCTTTCTCAACACTGCTTAGCTTGTCGTCTAACGTTTTCAATTCGGCATTTTGAGTAATCAGTTGCTTCTCAATATCGGCCTGTTGCTGTTTGGTTTGCTGCCATGTGCTTGATGCTTGCGATTTCGCAGTAAACCAATCATCGATATGCTCAAGTTCAGGTGCTTCGATAGAAGTTTGAACAATGCTCTCTTTCAAAGCGTTCCATTGCTGGCCTTTCGCTTGAGCTATTTGAGTCACTTGCTCGTTTGCGACTTGGTTTTGCTTATTCAAATCAGCTAAGCGTTGCTCGGCCAACTCGAGATTAGACTGCGCCTTGTCAGCCATAACACTTACAGACAGGCGTTGTTTCTCAGCTTCAGCGTAATGCGCTTTAGCATCACCCAACGCTTTGAGTTGCTGCGCGCTCTGACTTAGTTGAAGTTCACACTGCTGAGCAAAGGTCGCGACTGTAGCTTCATTGCCTAAATCGTTAATCGTTAGCAGTGCCAGTTCAGGAGCCGTGCCAACGAAATCCGATAAACTCTGTTGAAGCTTGCCGACAACGCTTTGCCAATTCAGTTGAGCCTGATGAATATCCGCTTGCGCTCGCTGAATGTCATCGTTAAGCGCAGCAATCATAGGAGCAAGAGAATCTAACTGCTGACGATGCTCTTGGCCTTCTTTTTTGATAGCCGTTAGCTCTAGGTTTTCCCTATCTTTTTGAGCAACCAAATTTGCAATGTCTTGCGACTGTTCAACCGAATGGTCTGTTGAACCACACAGTGGGCATTCAGACCCAGATTCTAGAGCTGCACGGTATTTCGCCAATTCGCCTTCTTGATCAATCAAACGCGTTAATCGCTCAAGCAAAGTCTCTCTCTCTTTATATCGTTCCACCAGCACTTCACGCTCTTTCGAAAGCTTGTCGACCAACTGGGTGTTGGTTTGATGTGCCTGTGTTTTTGCGTGCAGCTGTTGTTGGGCATTTAGGAAACCACGATTGATCTCGAGTAATGAGTGCGTATTGCGATTCCAAAACTCCAACAGATCTTTTTGCGAATTCAACACTTGCTCGCTAGTGTTGCCTTGCAAGGCTTCCCACTGTTGCTTTGCACTACTTTCTAGCACAACCAATTCAGCTAAAGTTTTATCTTGCGTTGCTTTAGCGTCTTGAGCAGATTTGATAATCGTTTGCTGTGCATCAACCGCAGACAACGCTTGCTTCGCTGAATTCAACTGCTCTGAATGCTGGCGCTCTAGAGTACGAACTTGCTCGACCTTTGCTTGCCACTGACCTAGGTATTTTTCCAAATGCTGGTCAGCTTGATGCGTATTTAAGTACTCAGTACTGCGTTGATCTTGTTGCTTCAGTGCATCTGTTTTTTGGACTAAAACAACCTGTTGATTGCGCTGCTGCGTATGTTGCTCGTTAAGCGTATTCGCTGCATTAACGGCCGCAGTTTGTTTGTCTTTGAGTACGGCAATTTGGTTATCTAGCGGGCGGACAAGATCGATGATCTTCTCTTGTTCTTGTTGCTCGGTTTTAACCTGTTCGACAATTGCACTGCTTTGAGTCAGTTTAGTTTGCGCGTCTTGCTTCTCTGCATCACGAACGGCAAGTAACTTAGCGCTGTTATCTAAATGAGCTTGAGTAGTGTTCACCTCTAGTTCGCAACGCTTTAAATCTTTGTGCATTGGGCGCAGCTTTTCAGCCGGTTCACTGTATGCCAAACGCTCTAGTGATGGTTGGTTACGGCCTAGTTTATCTTGAGCTGTTTTAAGATCGTGCTCACTGGTCGCGATAGTTTGCTCAGCTTTAGTCACGTCTTTCCACCAGCTGAGATGCGCTTGCCACTCTTTTAATTGCTCGGCTAAACGCTTCTGCTCGGCTTCTAGCGTTTCTCGTTCTGCGGTTAGCTCTTTGATTTGCTCTTCAGACAGTAATCTCACACCTTCTGCTTTCGCTTTGAGCTGATTAAGCGATGTTTCACTCGACTTAAAGTGATCGTAGATGCGCTCTGAGATCAGGCTATACACTTCGGTACCCGTCAGCTCTTCTAGTAGCTCTGCACGATCGTTGGCATTGGCATTTAAGAACGCCGCAAACTCACCCTGAGACAGCATGATCGATTTAGTAAAGCGTGAGAAATCGAGGCCCGTGACCTGCTCCACCAGCTTGGTCTTCTTGGTCAACATGGTCTCTAAGACTTTGTCGGTGTCCGCATCGGCAAACTCGCACGTTGGCGTTTGCAATGCGCCATCGTGTTTTCCACGCGCTCGCTTTTGGTGGAAATTAGATCGGTACGTTTTACCTTGAACTTCAAATTCCAGTTCAGCAAAACACTCACCCGTGCCACGCGTCATTAATTCGTTGTTGCCTTTAGCTATGCTCTTTAAACGCGGTGTGCGGTGGAACAATGCCAAACAAATCGCATCAAGAATGGTGGTTTTACCCGCCCCTGTTGGGCCAGTAATCGCAAACAGACCATTTTCTGCAAACGGTGATTGGGTGAAATCGAGCTTCCAACGCCCTTTCAAAGAGTTCAGGTTTTCAAATTCTAGGCTTAAAATCTTCATACTGGTTACTCTTCTACTTTATTTGGTGTTTGAGCGCTTTCAGACACTTCAACCATCACTTGTTTAAACTTCACCGTCATTCGCTCTAAACGTGCTTTTTCAGAATCGGTTTCAAACTCTTCTAAGGCAATACGCTTCGTAAACACGTCCATCGGGCTCAGTTCAGATAAGGTCTCTGCCGACTCTTGCTCTAATGCTTGATTACGACGCTCTCTTGCTCGGCGCAGTTGAAGTACTTCCACATTCAATCCTTCGGTCAGTGCGCGCATACGTTCTTGTAGATCCGACAAGTAATCTTGCGCTTGCACTTCTATCGATAACCATACGCTTTGGTCGCTATCTAAACCTATGTATTGGTTAAGCTGAGATTCGATCTCGCTCAAGTCGCCTTTGATTTCAGCTAGAGGTTGGAATGTGGGAACAGGCAGTTGAGAAATGGTGCGCTCACCTTCAACAAACTCAACCACACACACTTGTTTTTGAGACTTAAGTTCATCAAAACTTAGTGGGATTGGAGAGCCTGAATAACGAATGTATTCACGCTTTGCCACCACTTGTGGGCGGTGGATATGACCAAGTGCAATATAGTCTGCGTCTGGGAAGCCATCAGCGGCAAAACCATCAAGGTTGCCGACATAGATATCACGTACCGAATCCGATTGTTGAACACCCATCGCAGTTAAGTGGCCGGTAGCGATGATCGGCATGTGCTCGCTGTTTGCAAACGTCGCGCGCTTAGCAACCGCCGCATCATAAACACTTTGATAATGCTGTTTGATTGCATCGCCGAGTTGCTTCTGACGCTCAACGCCAGTGACACCCGCCTGGCTCATCAACACATCGCGAGGGCGAATAAAAGGAATGGCACAAACCAGCGCTTCTACATCGCCGTTCTTACCTTTTAGTTCGACAACCTGAGTCGCATGATCTTCATTGGTGTTCGGAATTACGTCTGCGCCCATGTACTTCAGTAATTGCTGTGTCTCCTTCAACACAGACACCGAGTCATGGTTACCACCTAATAACACCAATTTGCAACCGATCTTGTTCGAATCGACCACAAACTTGTTATACATCTCACGAGCGTAACTCGGCGGTGTACTGGTATCGAAAATGTCGCCAGCAACAATGATCGCGTCGATGTCGTGCTCTGTAACTTGCTCAAGTAACCATTGTAAAAACCGTTCATGTTCATTCTTACGGCTTTTATTGTAGAAGTTTTGGCCAAGGTGCCAATCGGACGTGTGAAGAATCTTCATTGCTGCTCACTGGAAGTCGGTAATACCTTTAATCTACCAAAATAGTCGAGATAATTCCCTTTTATAAGCTTGTGAAAACCAACTAATTTCAGGCTTTGGACCAACTCCGCCCATAGCGTGACCAATCGTTATTTTTGACATAAAAAAACCGCTCAACGTTAGAGCGGTTTTAGGTGTCCATAGCTTTAGCTTTAAGCTATTTCACAGAGGTCGTCAAAAATTGTACGAAGCGCCCAGAGTTACTGTGCTAAACGCTACATCACGGCTTTCGGGCCGAAGAATTCGATATTTACTGCATCTGCTTGTGAGATTAAACGTAAGGTTAGGCTTTCTACTGGCGTGTATTCAACACCTATACCAAAATGGAAGCCTAATTACGCGCAGCTAGACAATCAAAGATATTGCAATAGATGCCATGATCACGCCAACGACAAATTCCAACACCTTCCACGCTCTCGGGTTCTTAAACATTGGAGCCAAGAAGCGAGCGCCATATCCAAGTGAAAAGAAGAACACGAATGACGCCGATACCGCCCCAGCGCCAAACAACATTTGATCCGGTTGATATTGAGTTGAGATAGACCCCAGCAATACCACAGTATCCAAATACACATGCGGGTTAAGCCAAGTGAACGCCAAACACATCGCAATCGCTTTGGTTAATGAGTCTTTAGTTTCTGCCGTGGCTTCTAAGGCGTGGTTTTCGGTAAATGCTGATCGGAAGCTTAAGAATGAATAGACACCCAAAAAGATAGCGCCACCATAACGGGCGAACTGCTCAATTTGTGGGAACTGCTTAACGATTGCGCCAAAGCCCGTCACGCCAAAGCTAATCAGTAAGGCGTCAGAAATGGCACATACAGCACAAACTGCCAATACGTGTTGGTTCTTAAGCCCTTGCTTTAAAACAAACGCATTTTGAGAGCCAATCGCAAGAATCAGCGAAAGGCCAAGGGAGAAACCTGCAAAGTAAGTCGACATCTAAGGCTAGTCTCTTAACGCAACTCAATACTCATAAACTGGCTGTGCGGGTCTAACACATAATCAGCAAAGGGTTCACAGTATCCGAAGCCAAACTTTTCATACAGGTTACGCGCAGCCTTAAAGTAGTCTTCTGAGCCGGTCTCTAAACTGATTGTTTGATACTGGCGGGCGGTTGCTGTATCCAATACGTGCTGTAAAAGTTGGCTCGCAACACCTGACTTTCGAGCAAACTGTGAGGTTCTCATCGATTTGAGTTCAGCGTGTTGGGTATTTAGCTCTTTAATGGCAACACACCCAAGTAGTTGGCTGTCTTTCCAAGCACTGAAAAAAGTAATCTCTGGTGACTTGAGCCCATCTAGATCCAGTGCATGAACGCTTTCGGCTGGCGAAGTGGCGTACATATCAGCGAGGTGCTCTTCAAGTAATTCAATGACTTCCCCACCCGACAAGTCATCCACCTTAATTTCTATTGAAGCACTGCTTTCCAATGCTGTTCTATTTTCCATTGAACCCTGTGCATTTATTGCTGATGTCATTGTTTCAACTCTCCTTGTTTAGTTCGCTTATTTAGCTTGAGTGATTTGGTTTTTATCAACAGCCCACTTTCCTGAATTGTTTCCTTTTCAAGAACTCGGTTTGAATCAGTAAAATTACTGATTAATCATAAAATTATAAATGTCACACTGGGTTTACCTAGATACCATATTTTTCCTATCTCGTCTCGTGATAAAAGCGTTCCGCAAAGCCCGTATGGTCGCTGCATTGAGGGAGCAACACCTGTTTTAGTTAACGAATAAGTAGTCAGGGCAAAGTGAATAGCGATGACACGCGTACTGATGTTGTTGGCAGCTTAAACATCCCTTTAAACGGTCTCATTTAAAACGACCATAAGTTAGAAAATAAAACGCTTTCATTGATCGAATATTTGATTGCGATTTTCCAATTTCGGTATATGATGCGCCACCCTAATTTTTCAGCTTATGCTGCAGGCAAATATGTCCGCCAACGCACTCTATACCGACCTATCCGGTTACTATGATTTAATGTGTGTAGATATTGACTACCAAGCGCAAAGTAACTGCGTACGTAGACTCCATCAAATCTTTGGAAATGAAGGAAAAACACACCTCGACTTAGCTTGTGGCACTGGCCCACACGTTCGTCATTTTATTGATTTCGGTTACCAAAGCGGTGGCCTAGATCTTAACAAGCCGATGTTAGATATCGCAGAAGTTCGCTGCCCGGAAGCCAAGTTCTCAGTACAAAACATGAGTAACTTTGAGGTCACGGAACCACTCGATCTTATCACTTGCTTCCTGTATTCCATCCATTACAACGATGGCCTTGAGAAGCTTAAAGAGTGTATTGAAAGTGTGCATCGTGCGTTAAAGCCAGAAGGTATTTTCTGTTTTAACGTGGTTGATAAAGACAAGATCAGCAATGACCTGTTTGTTAGACACACAACAAACCAAGACAAAGACGATTTCACGTTCCGTTCTGGTTGGTATTACTCTGGTCAGGGTGATAAGCAAGCGCTAAAGCTTAGCATCGAAAAGACGACTGCTGGTGAAACTCAAGTGTGGAATGATGAACACCCAATGGTGGCATTCTCGTTTAAAGAGTTAATCGAGATATTGAAGCCCTACTTCGAGGTTAATATCTTCGAGCACGATTACGATAAGCTGATTCCTTGGGATACTCAGTCCGGTAATGCGCTGATCACATGTGTCAAAATCTAGATTAATAGATAAACGGCAAATTAAACCAAATCTATAGATCAAAAAAGAACCCACACTCGCCATTCTCCTTTTAGAGCATCAGCCAGTGTGGGTTCTTTTGTATCAAGCTATCAGTTACTGAACTCTAAATTAGAAGTCCGCTGTCATACCTACGTAGTAAGTACGTGGCTCTTCAACATAGCCCATGCTCTCTAGCTCTTGTGATACAGCTTCGTCAGTTAAGTTCGTGATACCTGCACGTAGTCGTACTGAAGCATTCACGTTGTAGATAGCACCTAGGTTCAGCGTTGTGTAAGCGTCTTGAGTTAGATCGCTTTCGATCTGACGTTCACCACGGTAACGCGCACTCACGAAGGTACTTAGATCGTAAGTTGGGCTCCAGTTCAGTTTAACTAAACCCGAATGCTTGTAACGCTCAAGTAATTCGTCACCAGTAGACTTATCTTCAGTGTCTAAGAATGTGTAATTACCAGACACACCCCATTCATCAGTAATTTGGAATTGGCCTGTAAGCTCAGCACCTTGAACTACAGCCTCTGATACGTTTGTATAAGTACGCTTACCATTCACATAGCCAGTTGAGCTTGAACTATCAGCGCAACCTTTACCCGATTCAAACACTCCGCCGTTCTCACAATAGGTTTCATCACGATCAATTAGGTCGTTGATTTCATTTCGGAATAAGGCACCTTCAACATTCCAACGAGGTTGGCTATAAATCGCAGCGATCTCATAGTTCAAGCTGGTTTCGGGCTTAAGATCTTCATTACCATGTAAATCACATACGCCTTTACAGCTATTAACTGTGTAGTCTGTCTGATTTTGAGTCAATGTTGGTGCTTTAAATGCTTTACCCACACCACCCTTGATGATCAGGTCATTCGTTGTTTGATGAACCAAGTACACACGTGGGCTGAACTCTTCACCGTACAGTTCATGCTTATCTAAACGACCACCAATGGTTGCCGTTAGTTGATCCGTCATTAACCATTGGTCTTGAACAAATAACGCACCTTGATAAGCTTCAGATGTACCATTGACTAAGTTTTCTTTGTTGGTTAATTCACTCAACTGGTAGTCCATACCAAACGTTACGGTGTGACTATCACCAAGATAAGTGGTCGCCGAAGCTTCAACAATTTGAGTCAGCTCTTCGATGTCACTGCTATAGTTAGTATCTGAGTCCGCAGCATCATTATCTGTCACATTTTCACGTGAATAACGTACTTGCGTGTCACCCCAGCTCCAAAAACCACTATGTGTGATCGCTTGGCTCTGACGTACAACACGTGTGTCAGACTCAATCACAGATGATACGTTTTCCGCAGATGACTCACGTTCGTCGTCACTGTAACCAAAATCGAAATCAATGGTTTGGTTGTCTGTTGCATTCCATGTCAGGCTCGCGAGTAAGCTTAATGTCTCTCTTTCTTCTAACGCAGTAATGTCTGAACGATCGTAACCAGAGCTATGCGTACCAGAATAGGGTTGCCAAGCATCACGGCTAGTTTGGTTAACAGATAGGCGAGCAAACAACTCGTCTTCAATCAACGCACCAGATGTCGTGAAGCCCATCGAATACTCTTCCCCTCCATCACCATCAAGTGGAGATGAAGTGTCCATGCTCAGTGTAGAGCTCCAATCGTTTTCTGGAGCCTTAGTGATGATGTTGATTGTACCGCCCATACCATCTGAACCGTAAAGTGCAGACATTGGGCCACGGATTATTTCAACACGTTCGATCGAATCAGCAGGAATCGTTGATAGGTCGAAGTCGTTACCACGGATGATGGCACTTGCAGAGCTTAAACGACGACCGTTCACCATGATAAGAGTGTAATCTGAATCCATACCACGAATAGAGATCATCTGACGGCCAGCACGTGTGCTATCAAAGTCAGATTCGACACTCGTTGATTCTGCAACGATGTCCGCCAAGGTAATACCAGGGCTGTCTTCAATGTCTTGCGCGGTGATAACCGACATTGAAGCTGGCGCTTGTTTTAGTGCCATCTCGGTACGAGTTGCCGTAACAACCATTTGCTCATCTGTTGCTTGCGCTTCTTCTTGCGCCAACACGTTAGCTGAAAGTGAGGTACAAATAACAGCGACTGCGATCGAAAGGGGTTTACGAACCAAAAGAGGTTTGCGAATCAAAAGAGATCTCTCAGACATGATATTCATTCTTATATGTGATTGGTAATGATAATGGTTTGCATTAAACAACCAACTACCACTCTTATCAACGAAAGTTTCATACCAAAAATCGATTCTCGTTATTCACCATTCAAATAATGAAAGAGATCTATATCCAACTCGATAGGTATTCGTAATTTTCATTCACCCTGCAGATGGATTATGTATAAAGCTCTTTGAATATATTGCGAACCCAGCGACACATCGGGTCGTTATGAAAGCGCTTATGCCAGTATAAGTAGACGTCTTCTGATGGGTGGCGCAACGCTTTAGGCACGCGTTTACAAACAAGATCTCTTTGCGTAGCGGCTTGTTGAGCAAAAGGTGTCGGTAAATGAAAGATGATGTCGGTTGCTTCTGCCATATCCGGCGCGACGTTAAAATTGGAAAGCTGAATTGGAATGGACAGCTGGCGCTGCTTATCAATCAAGCCAAGATCTTTAAATCGACTTTCGATCGAGAGCTTCTTATCCCCTTGCAGTGAGATTTGACCAAGTTGGCTATTCAACAAGTCATCAACCGTGATCTCTTTGTCCGCCAAAGGATGTTTTTTACTCATCAGCAAACGGTAATCGCGGCTAATCACGAACATTCGATACAAATTTTGCTCTGAACTTAACGGCTCGTGGGTCGACAACACAAAGTGCGCATCACCGGATAACAGAGGCTCAAAGTGTCGTTTAGGAATCGAGTCGATATCAACAGTCATGTTTGGCGCTTGTTGACGTATCTCCGCAACTACCTTGGGCAGCAAGTGCGCGACATTAGGCACTAAACCAAAGAAACGAACCGTACTGTCACTGCTTTGTGGTTCGAATACATCGCCATGTACCAGCTTTTCTAAACGTGTCAGAACCGAATTGAGATCTTGCTTAATGGCTTCTGCTTTTGGCGTTAACTCATAGCCATAAGCCGCTCGCACCAATAGATCATCATTGAAAACGGTACGCAGTTTTTGCAGAGATCGGCTCACCGTAGGTTGGCTCATATCCAGCGCCAATGCCGTGTTGGAAACGTGCTTCTCTTCAAGAAGGTGTTTAAGAATAACGAGTAGATTGAGGTCGACTTGAGCAAGATTCATTATGCAAATATTAACAATATATAAAATTCAATGTGCGCATAGTGCTATTTCTTAACATGTAATACAATTGATAATCACTCCTATTTTGATCTAGAGCAATATGCAGAGCAGAGTTTAAGGTTAAGTGGGTTTTAAAGCTCTAAGTCAGAACTGTTTAAACATAAAAAAGAGAGGCACAATGGCCTCTCTTTGATCGTCTACTTTATATTGCTAGCGTTGAGCTTTCAGACTACAGCTTTGTCCAAGCATCTTGCCAGTATTGGCTATCTGCTGGAGCGTAAGACGCGCTTGCACACCATGCCGTGTATGGCCAAGGCTTACATTCGTACAAGCCATTATCGCTGCCGACCACAATGTCACCCGCTGCGTAGTTGGTGCCCGCTTCATATGGAGGATAATCACCTGGAGGAGGTGTTGTACCACCACCGTCTTTAACAGCGAACGAATCGTTTACCATCACCATTTCACCGTCAGATGCTTTACCGACCACTTCAAGTCCATATTGCCCTTCCGCTACATCGTATAAGTCGATGGTAATGGCGCGGCTGTCCGTTACGTTAACCTTAGTTTGCTCAACCACAGTACCTGCACTGTTGATCACCATAGCGGTAACATCTAACGCTTCATTTGATGTCAGTGTTAGATCTAAACGAACATTGCCGTTATCTGGCGCATATTGTGATTGAAGTCCTGAAACCGAAAGCTCTAAGTCATCGCCCGGATCTGGGTTACCACCACATGAAGAGTCTGAAACTTTTCTCCAAACGCCCCACTCACCTGTTGTTCCTGGCTCTTCGCCGCGAGTGTACCAACCTGCTCCCCACGTTGAACCGTCATGAGATACTTGGTCACCTTCAACATAAACGGTGTCGGCATCCCATGCAGCAGCACAGTTAGAACCATCAGTTACAGACACTTTACGGTCAACGGTTACGGTTTGGTTCGCGCTGTCTGTCACGCTATACACAAGTGTGTAGTTGCCGATTTCATTTACATCGACACTGCCAGTGTGTGTAATAGTGCTTGTCAGGTCGCCATCTTCAGCATCATTCGCCGTCACGCCTGCCATAGCATCAAATGCAGTACCCAACACAACTGTTGTGTCAGATACGCCATTAAATACTGGCTTCTGGCTGTAAACCTCTACCGTTCTCGCTTTAGTGGTTTCGTTGTTATCGCTGTCTTTCACTCGGTAAGTCAAAACGTAAGTGCCAATAACACTGGTTTCAACGTAACCTTCAACATCGATTGATGACGTTAGATCGCCGTCTTCTTTGTCTGTTGCCGTCACGCCATCCATAGGATCAAACGTTGTGCCGTGAAGAACACGCGTATTTTCGACACCTTTAAGAACGGGCTCGCCCTCGACTGGTGGTGGCGTTACCTGACCGTGTACAAACGGGCCGTAGTCTTTAATGAACTGCTCGTTGTATTGTTGGCCGTTTTTGTTGGTGCCCATGTCCCAGTTGATAGACCAAGTCATCACACCACGTAGCGGTTGACCTTGCGCCGTTAGGCTATCAAATGCGTCGTATAAATCTTGTGGCTCTTGTACAAAACCGGTTGCTGCAGCATCGATGCTTGAAGGAATACCAAACACGAGCTTGTCATGTGGGATCTTGTGGAAACCACGCGTTCCGTTGATAAGAGAATCAGAAATGTAGTAGATGAACTCTTCTTTTAACGCATCGTTGTTTTGAGCAATCCAACCCACGCCTTCAACCCAGATACCATCGCCACCTTGGTTGTAGAATTGTGGGTTAATCCAGTCGTAATAGCCTTCTAGATTATCGATATAAGGAACGTACTTACCGGCTGTCGTGAGATACGGGAACTCAGGCGCCATAGTAATAAGGAAGTTTTTACCTTCAGCACGGTAGTGGTCTTTTACCAACTTAAGAGCATCAGGAATCACGGTTTGATTGTTTGCGGCGGTTACGGCTGCTTGTTCAAGGTCAATATCTAGGCCATCGAAACCGTAACGCTCAGTTAGACGGATAATCTCATCAGCAAAGGCTCTTTCATCACCGGTTTCTAGCTCTACGTGTGCATCAGCACCACCCAAAGCCAACAGTACAGAGCGACCTTGCTTGTTGAGTTCCGAGATTTGGTCAATAAATTGTTCTTCTGAAAGCCCAATGGTTGGGTCCAGTTTAAAAGTTGGGATTCGACCATCAGCCACATCGTAGACCTTCATGAATGACACATTCACGATGTTGTACATTGGGTTCACTTCATCCAGCGTCACACATGGCGCATTACCACCTTGGTAGCCGCCACCGTCACACCAGTTATGCCAATAGCCAACCACGACGCCAGAGTCTGGATTCGTCATATCTGAACCATTCGCATAAACAGCGCCAGACATTGCCGCCATGCCGAGCGATACTGCTAATTGTAGAGCTTTACGTTTCAACATTAGTCCCACTTCCTTACTTAACAGCTGTGCCAATCACAACCGAACCAATTCATTGTAATCATGAATATTTATAGAGAAGTAATGGAATTTATAGGAAAAGATGACCTTTGATTTAACTTGTGATTTTAAGTCACAGATTGAATATCAGAATCAATATGATTTTGACTTTTCATTCAAATTGAAATGCTAAAAACTGTTATTTTCGGCTGAATGCATTGACCATATAAATATTTAATCAACCTTAATTCACTAAGATAATTAACCAAAAATATAAAAAATCACCGATAGGAAAAAATAAACTTTAAATCGGCAAAAATCATCCCAAATACGCCGTAATTACTGACCTAAGACCAGATACCATTGCGAGTGATATCACTAAAACAGCCTGGATATAGCCATCATACATGTGCTAGCAATACGCACGTATAACGGAATATAGGAGCAAGAATTTGTAGGATTTTGAATGTATACGTCGGGAGTTTTTCAGTTAACCGTCAGTGCCAGATGAATAATATGCATCCAATAGTGAAATAAAATTCACCTTATCAAGTTCATTAAGTTGATTAATTCCAGCCGCTGCTTTTCTTCCTCCGCCAGTCGCAAAACTTGAGCAAATTTCGTCTGCACCCGTTCTATTTGATAATGGCGCACGTAAGCTCACCGTGTAAGACTCGCCGTCTTGGTTTTTCGTTAATACTGCTTGCGCTCGGTTTGGATCTTGATTAACGATTTCATTACCAAATACGCCACTGATGCGCCTTGCCCACGTCTCACCTGGCAGTTCAAACACACGTGCGACTTCACTTTCATAAACAGGAGCAAGGTTTGATAACTGCTGGCGATCATTTTGATAAGCATCTCGTAGTCGATAAAACACAGAGTCTTTATCATCCAAAAGATCAAACGGATTCGGGTATTGATAAAGGGTTTTGTAGAGCTCAGCTGGCGTGAAATGCAAATCACTCAGTGACGAACCGTAACCGTTGTAGTTAACCAAGGTACCTAGCTCTTCTAGAAACTCTTTTTGAGATTGAGCGAATCCATTTTCATCCGCTAGCCGCGCCGCCACCGTTTTTAGATTGTCGCCAAAGGCAGCTGCGATTGCCCAAGCCACATGCGCACCATTCAGCTTCTGGTTAATCAGCAAGCTCGTGCAGCTCTCTGGCGCGGTATCAATCAGAGTATCTAAATGACTAGAAGTTGGGACATCCCCTGTTCGGTGGTGATCGCAATAAAATACATTGATGTTTGCGTCTAGCAGTGAGTGCAGTGCAGGCAGGTTTTTCTCCATCGATACATCTAAAACGGTAACGGAAGAAACATCACCTTGCTTACCCGGATCCATAATTTGAGTAACAACTTGAGAGACCAACTTAATATCACGCTTAACACCAGTAATGAGCACGCTCTCTCTTGGCTCACTTAATCGCAGCTGTAACAACGCGATTATGCCATCTGCGTCTCCGTTGAATACGTCGTAGTGCATGTTGTTCCTCTTCCTATAGATTTAACCGTTTGCCAGAAACGCGCCAATTCGTTTGTGTGTTCGATAGTCTGTCATTATTTTAGTTATATTTCACAGATACTTAAGTCTATTTTGGAATGCCTTATTCTCATTAGATTGAAAAGATAAACACATTAATAATATTGTATGACTTATATCACAGTAAAAGAATACGAAAAGATTATAAAATAAGCGCCTCCCACTTAATGATAAAGAGACGAATGAACACTACCACCACTCTTGTTTATGACACTTTGAAAAGCCTTGCTGCTCACGCTCCTGAGCAACATGCCGAGATTCGCCAGCGTTTATATGAGCAGTTGAGCCTGCCATTTAACAAGCAGCTCTCGTTATACGCTAATGTGCTTGGTCCTATCAGCTCAGGTAAGTTAGCGGGATGCGACAATATTGATAAAGCGGTTGAACTGGCACTGGATGTGCTGGAAGGCCGAAATAAGTAGTCCCCCCTTTAATACGTAATATAACGGCCCAGATCTTCCCCCAGATCGGGCCGTTTTTTCATTCTCGTCATTTATCTATTTGAATTTCAGGCACAAAAAAGGCGTAGATGATCCACGCCTTTTGTTTTAGTAAGTTCTATGTTGTTTATGAAGTCTTGAACTGCGCGACCGCTTGGTCCATATCGTTCGCTTGCTCTGCTACCTTGTCCACTTCAACTAAGCAATGCTGCGCCGAAGCGTTATTGTCGTTCGAGATAGTGTTCAGCTCAGTAATTGAGTCACTCACTTGCGCCATTACTGCGCCCTGCTCTTCAATCGCTGAAGCAATACGTTCTGAATTACCTTGGATGCTTTCCATGTCGCTCAAGATAAGTTGCAAGCTCGCATCCAGCTCTTCCGAATCTTTCAGCGTTAGTTGACCTTGTTGATTACACTCGCCAATCTCTGCCATCGACGCCTGCATCTGGCTTTGAATTGCACTCACCACTGAAGTTATCTCTGTGGTCGATTGATGCGTTCTGCTTGCTAGTGCGCGTACTTCATCGGCAACTACCGCAAAGCCACGACCTTGTTCACCCGCACGTGCTGCTTCAATTGCTGCGTTCAATGCCAATAGGTTAGTTTGTTCTGCAATGCCTTGGATGATGTTTACTGCATCGCCGATCTGGTCAACATGATGGTTCAGTGAACTGATCGAATCTTGGCTGCTTGAAAGACGTTCAGACAACTGGGTGATGTTGCTGATGGTTTCAACCACCACTTCACGGCCTTTATCGGCATTCACTTTCGCTTGATGTACACCTTCAGCGGCAACCGATGTGCTTTCAGAGATCTCGCCAATGGTGAGTACCATCTCTTGAACTGACGTTGTCATTGTAGATGTGTGATTTGCTTGAACTTCAAACTGTTTGATTACTGACTCTAGCTCATCATGCATGTTCGATGTGCTTTGTGTCAGTTGCAGTGACTTAGATTGAGAGGCAGCGATAAGCCCTTCCAGTTGATCCAACAGTTGGTTGAAGTATTGGCCTAAAGTGCTGAGTTCGTCTTTGCCATCAAGGTGCGAACGAATAGACACGTCGTTAGAATCAACGATGTTACGAATCACCGAAAGCAGTGACTCAATTTTACCAATGATAGAACGGACGATTAACCAGCTGAACAGAATGATCGACACGAGTAGCGTGACGCAAAGGATGTTGTTGATCAGCGATAGCTTGTCCATCTCTTGCTGCGTTTGTTGGTCTAGCACCGCGGAGAACTCTTTAAATTGAGTTTCGATAGCATGAGAACCCGAGCGAGCTTGCCCAAGCAGACCTTCGTTGTGCTTCAAGCCAATCACTCGCTTTTGCTCAACCACTTGGCGAGCAGCGTCAATCAAAGCAGCTGAGCTACTCATATTTGAAGTTATAGAAAGAACACTCGGGTCAAACTCCCCCTTCTCAATTAAGTCATTGAACAGGTAAAGCTCGATTTTTTGTTCCGCACTGGCTGTCGCGCTGATGCTATCGAGCAAAACATGAAACTCGCCTAGCATACCTTTGTCACGTGATAGCCCATAGACTTCGCTCGCTTTAACTAAGTTAACAAAGCTGGTGTGGTAAGTTTCGATGTCTTCACGTAAGTGTGTGCTGTTGGCTAAACCTAAATCACTGAGCACTGTATCTAGCTCAGATTCAGACGCTAAGAATTTTTTGTAGTTTACGTCGAACTTGTCGAGGTATTTCATATCGCTACGCAGTAAAAAATCTTTCTCGTTACGGCGAAAGTTGAGCAAACGCACTTCAAGCTCTTTGGTAATTTGTTTGGCTTCGCTCATTTGAGCGGTGGTGTCTGCAAATTGTGATGTGGTAAACAGCAGTGAAATCATGCCGAAGATGGAGAACATCCCCAACGAATAGAGCTTTCTCTTTATGTTCATATACGTGGCTCGTCTTTACTAAATTAACTATGAGTATCTAAATAAATCGCATCAAAGAATGGATATCCAACTTGCGCGACCTGATTATTGTTATATTTTTTGTATCAGTAATGAGCACTAAATCTAGCGACTGTTCAGCCCACCAGCAGTGACATTCTCAATGGTATTCAAACAGAGAATGAATCTTTTCACTAAAGATAAAAGCATCAATAACACAAATTGAATACATGTACATTAGTTGAATGATAAAAGTGAGAGACAGCTATTTGACGGAACATAAATGGTTTGAATGTCATGGTATACAAGGCATTGAATTAAAAGACTTTGACGCACATTTGGATGCATTATTTATGATGACATTTTTTTGGCTCTCCAGAAGAGCACGAGCGAAGCGCAATATTGGAGGTTTTGACTTGGTTTTTAAACAGTGAATCCGTCTATTGATGATTGTACAGTAGAGCGTAAACGGCGAAAAAAATGGACCTACTCAATTCGAGTCAGGTCCATCTTTTGATTTTCTAGTCAATCGCTTTGCAGCTAAAGAGTTAGGTGCGAATTCAAGGCTGGCTAAAACGCTTTCACCATCTTGGTTAGGCACTTCAATAATACCGCTTTCTCGTCTTCTTCGATGTCTTGCGTCAGCTCATTAACCAAATTCAAGTGAAGCTGGTTATGGTGGACGTGGATCTTCTGACCTTCATCAGTTAATGCCACCACAATTGCACGACGATCCGTTGGGTGTTCATGGCGTTCAATCAATTCAGCTTTAACCAGCTTTTCGATTTGAACAGTAAGTGTACCCGTGGTGATACCTAACTTTTCAGCGAGCTCTTTCATTCTTAACGCGCCATGCATACCAAGTACTTCAATGGTGTGTACTTGAGCCAGGGAATAACCCGTCTCTTTGACAACAGACTGCTCCCACGAAGACATTTTATCGTAGAACTCAGTCAGTATTTGGTTAAGCTGTTCTATATTTCGCATGGTCGTTTGAATGCACTTCAAGAGTAAGATGATTAATCTTATCAAACTTGGCGAGCATTTGTTTATATTCAGAGACGGTTTTATCACTGTTTGATTCAAGAGTAATCGCTGCTGAATAGTGATGCCCACTCACCTTCCACATATGGAAATCGGTGACCGACGCATAAGGCGTTAAGGTTTTGGTCACTGAGTCACGATAATCTTGGTCGATATTCTCATCCAGCAGGATTGGGCTGGTTTGTTTCATAAGGTTCATCGTCCACTTAGCAATCACGAATGCGCCAACCATTCCCATTGCTGCATCTAACCAGTTCCAACCGTAAAACTTACCAAATAGCAGCGCAACAATCGCAAGCAGCGAAGTTAGAGTATCCGCCAACACATGCATGTAGGCTGCGCGTAGGTTGTGATCATGATGGTGTCCGTGATGCTCGCCATGTTTATGACCACGGTCGCTGTCGTGCTCATGGCTATGTGAATGACCGTGATTCTTACTATGATTGTGGCCATGCTCGTGTCCGTGATCATGATGGTGATCGCCAAGTAAAAACATACTCACCACATTCACAGTTAAACCAATACAAGCAACGATGATCGCTTCATTGAACTGAATCGCTTGTGGGTTAAACAAACGATGTACTGATTCCACCAGCATCAACAATGCCACAATCCCCAATGCAATCGCGCTGGTGTAGCCCCCTAACACGCTGACTTTGCCAGTACCGAAAGAGAAACGTTCGCTCTCGGCATGTTTCTTCGCATAACGGTATGCAAATAAGGTGATACCAAACGCTGCGGCGTGCGTCCCCATGTGCCAACCATCGGCAAGCAATGCCATCGAGCCGTAAATAGTACCTGTAACAATTTCGACAACCATGGTAACGACGGTCAATAACAGGACATAGAACGTGCGTTTCTCACCTTGACTGTTATGTGAAGAAAAGTTGTGTTGGTGACGTGTTGGAAAACTCAAAATGGCGTCCTTAGCTTGTGTTTGTGGTTAGATGATCGTTGCAAATAAAAGCCCTTTGATTGACAAGTAATTTGATAATCAAAGTAATAATTTGAAATTTAGTTTGATTATCAAACTTTGTCAACGATGAATTTTGAAACTCTGATTTGCGGGACGAATAGTTGATGGTGAGCGCTAGTTTGTTCCAAAGATTATTGATTCAGTAAAAACGAGGCTTTCCAGGGACAAAAAAGCCCACTCGAGGTGGGCTGATTGAGTCAAACTCAATGATTGTATTTATTTGTTTTGCAATGAAATAATCTCATCATTCACCCAACCTAACAGCTGCTTGGTTGCTTTCGACAAGACTTGGTTCTGCCGAACAATATAACCAAGACTGGTGCTCGAGAAGTTGGTCAATGGTGTCACTTTCGAATGCAGGTGCTGCTTGGTTGATACCGCAAACTCCGGGACAATAGCCACACCAAATCCCGCTTCTGCCCAGTCGATTTGAGCATCGACACTCCCTACTTCCATCACCCTATAATTAGGTAGATTAAGGCTTGGTAAACCTTCATCAATAAAGTCACGCGTTCTCGTATCATGACCTAGTAGAATCAAAGTGAGCTCTGCATCAGAGTCTCGGATATCAAACCCATCGCCAAGCGCACACCAAGAAAGCTCTTGCAGCTTAGTGAAATACAAAGACTCGTTGTGCTGCTCTTTGGCGATAACAAAACCAATATCCGCTTGAGCATTTTTAACTAAATTCGATGCCTGAGATGACGTGGTATTCAAGAGCGTAAGGTCAATACCGGGATACTGCGCTTTGAACTTCTGGAACGGACGAATTAGCAAAAATCGAGAAATGATGTCACTTACGGCAATGGTTAACGTCCCTATTTTAAGGTCGTTAATGGCATTGAGATCGGCCTGACAAATCTGCAGTTCGAGTAGCGTTCTTTGGCTTGTTTCCAATAGCCGTTCACCCGCTTGAGTCAATTGAAAAGGGCTTCTCTCTATCAACTTTATGCGTGTTTGTTGTTCCAGTTGTTTTAGGTGCAAACTCACATTGGGTTGTGTCATGTGCAGTGCATTGGCCGCTTTCCCAAAATGCTTGTACTCCGCAAGCGTCACAAACGTCTTCAACAAATTAATATCGAGCATCATGTCCTCTCTCTCGTGTCACTAATATCATTCCCTAAAAGTAAAGAATGCCCCATCGTCATTCCCTACAGTGAGGAACGAACGTGATAGGGAATCTCGTTTGTAGCTTAAGACTTTAAGGATATATGAAATCCTTATCAAGATAATAAAGATAATTAATTTCTCTTATCCACCTTATAGGCCTAACATGATTCCTCAATCAGTTAGGAGAAAAATTATGCCATCTATCGTTGTTGTGGGCGCAAACTGGGGTGATGAAGGCAAAGGCCGCATCGTCGATTTTTTAGCAGACCAAGCTTCTGCTAGCATTCGTTTCCAAGGCGGAAACAATGCAGGTCATACTGTGGTAAATGACTTCGGTACATTCAAACTGCACCAACTACCTAGTGGTATTTTTAATCCTAATTGTACGGCGGTTCTTGGCCCTGGCATGGTGATCAGCCCTGCTGCGCTAACTGAAGAGATTGCAGAAGTTCAAGAGGCTGGCATCAAAGTGAAAATGGCGATCTCAGATCGTGCGACACTGTGTCTCCCTTTACATGCTCTTGAAGATACGCTTGAAGAAGAGCGTTTGGGCGATGGCGCTTACGGCTCTACACGTCAAGGCATTGCACCAGCGTACGGCGATCGTGTAATGAAGAAAGGCATTCTTGTCGGTTGGCTGAATCAACCTGAAATTTTAGAGCAGCGTATTCAATTCCTACTTGATTGGAAGATGCCTCAGCTTAAAGCGCTATACCCTCAATGTGACTTCTCCCAGACTGCTTCTGAAATGACAGAATGGCTACTTGAAGTAACTAAAGCGTGGCGCCCGTTCATCTGCAACGTAACTGAGCCGCTTAAAGCGCTGCAATCACAAGACGCAAACCTACTGTTTGAAGCTCAGTTAGGCGCAGGTCGCGACCTTGTCTACGGTGAATACCCTTGGACAACATCTTCGAATGTAACCGCAGCTTATGCTGGCATTGGTAGCGGTTTACCTGCACTTCGTCCTGAACGTGTTATCGCTGTTGCTAAATCATTCAGCTCGTCTGTTGGTACTGGCACGCTAGTAACTGCAATGGAAGAACAAGACAGCTTCCGCGAAAGCTCTAACGAATACGGCGCAACTACGGGTCGACCACGTGATATGGGTTACTTTGATGCAGTGGCAACTCGCAACGGTGTTGACCTGCAAGCTGCAACGGAAATCGCACTGACTAAGATTGATTGCCTGTCTGGTTTGTCTGAGCTTAAGATCTGTACTGCTTACTCAGGAGAGCACACAGAGAACCCGATTTGGCCACAAACGGCTGAGCTAAAGCCCGTATATGAAGATATGGCTGGCTGGGATGAAGACATCACGGGTTGCCGCACGTTTGAGAGCCTTCCTCAAGCAGCACAAGATTACGTTACTCGTATCGAAGAGTTAATGGGTGTTCCAATCGTGATGGTATCGGTAGGTCCTGAGCGCGAGCAAATGATCATTCGAGCTTAGTTTAGAAGACGACAAGATCTACATCAAAGCCCACATTCAGTGGACTTTTTTGATTGTTCATAAAGAACGAGATAACACAAGGAATTACAGGGTATCCGCCCCATGAACCCACGGGGCGACTTGTCAGTGTTTGAAGTTCCAAGGC
>NZ_JBFSSD010000039.1:0-50088 GCF_041466145.1 Vibrio sp. 10N.239.312.D08
GCCTAACGGTTGGTGGAGATGCGACGGTTGTAGCTAATGATGACGGCAGCTTCACGATTACGCCAGATGAAAACTTCAACGGTGACATCGATATCAGCTTCGATATCTCAGATGGCACCAATACCGTTCAAGCTTCAGCAGACCTGACGGTTAACCCAATCAATGACCTGCCAGTACCTCAAGATCAGCAATTCAGTGTTGAAGAAGACGGTACTTTACTGTTCACAGACGCGGATCTGCTTACAGGCGCGACAGACATTGAAGGTGATAACCTGACGGTTGAGGGCATCACTTATGAAGGCACTGATGGCGTACTGACTGACTTGGGTGAGGGATCATATAGCTTTGCTCCAAACGAAAACTTCAATGGTGATGTGAGCTTTAGCTTCGATGTGTCAGACGGTACCGATACCGTGTCTGCAAACATTGATGTTAGCGTGACTCCTGAGAACGATCCGCCTGTTGCGGGCTCAACGTCCTACACGGTGAATGAAGATAATTCGATTACCATTTCTGATGCACAACTATTGGCAACATCTTCAGATATTGAAGGTGATGTATCGATAGACAGCGTGACTTACTCTGGTAGCGACGGTGTCCTCGAAATCAATGGTAACGGCACTTACACCTTCTCGCCAAATGAGAACTTCAGCGGTGAAATTGCACTGGATGTGGTTGTTGCTGATGAATATGGTGCGACCGACTCAACGACCGCGGGCATCAATGTTCTTGAAGTGAACGATCCGCCGGTTGCAGGCCCTACGTCTTACACCATTGATGAAGACTCAGTACTTACCTTCAGTGAGTCTCAAGTGTTGCTTAACGCCTCAGATGTAGAAGGGGATGTTGAGCTTGTTGGTATTAGCTACGATGGCCCTGAGGGTATCTTCTCAGTAAATGGTGACGGCACTTGCAGCTTCGCTCCAAATGAGAACTTTAATGGCCAAGTTCAGCTTGATGTCACCATTCGTGATGAAGATGGTGCAGAAGTGGAAACCGTCATCAATGTTGACGTATTACCAATCAATGATGCGCCAGTGTCTGGTGATTTGGCTTACAACGTTAACGAAGATGGTTCAATCACACTGAGCCAAGATCAGCTGTTGTCTCAAGCGTCCGATGTAGAAGGCGAAGATCTAACCGCAAGTGACTTAACAGTTGGTGGTGATGCGACGGTTGTAGCTAACGATGACGGCAGTTTCACCATCACACCAGATGCGAACTTCAATGGTGACATTGATATTCAATTCAACATCACTGACGGTACTGACACGGTTCAAGCAACCGCCGATCTTACTGTTAACCCAGTTAATGACTTGCCGGTTCCTCAAGACCAACAATTCAGTATCGCAGAAGACGGTACGCTTCAATTTACAGACGTCGACTTACTTACCGGTGCCACCGATATTGATGGCGACGACTTAACCGTTGAAGGTATTAGCTATACAGGTGGTGATGGCGTACTGACCGACCACGGTGATGGTACTTATACCTTTGCGCCAAACGAGAACTTCAATGGCGATGTGAACTTCAGTTTCGATGTGTCTGATGGCACAGAAACAGTCAGCGCTAACATTGATGTGAGTGTGACTCCTGAGAACGATCCGCCAGTTGCGGGTTCAACCTCATACATGGTCAATGAAGACAATGCCATCACAATTTCTGATGAACAGTTGCTAGCTAACTCTTCGGATATTGAAGGTGCGGTGTCGGTTGATACTGTGACTTACAGTGGCACTGATGGTGTGTTCCAAGATAACGGCGATGGCAGCTATACCTTCCTTCCTAATGAAAACTTCAGCGGTGATATCAGCCTTGATGTGATTGTTGCAGATGAAGAAGGTGCAATTGATGAAACCACAGCAGGTATTACCGTTCTTGAAGTGAACGATCCACCAGTTGCGGGTCCAACGTCATACACCATTGACGAAGATTCGGTTCTGACGTTCAGTGAATCTCAGATTCTTGTGAATGCTTCGGATGTCGAAGGAGATGTAGAACTTGTTGGCATTAACTACGATGGCTCTGACGGTATCTTCACTGTAAATGGTGATGGTACATGCAGCTTTGCACCCAACGAAAACTTCAATGGTCAGGTTCAACTGGGTGTGACCATTCAAGATGAAGATGGCGCAACGGTTGAAACACACATTAACGTTGATGTATTGCCAATCAATGATGCGCCAGTATCGGGCGATTTGGCTTACACCATCAATGAAGATAGCTCCATCACGCTAAGCCAAGAGCAATTGCTAGCAAGAGCAGGTGATATCGATAGCGACAACTTAGAAGCTATCAACCTATCTACTGATGAAAATGCGACCATCCAACACAATGATGATGGCAGCTACACCATCACACCGAACGCAGATTACAACGGTGACCTAGATCTGAACTTCGATATCATCGATAACGATGGTGGTTCAGTTCAAGTTGGCCTAGACATTACCGTGAATCCGGTTAATGACTTGCCACAAGCGCAAGATCAACAGTTCACGATTGAAGAAGACGGTACGTTACTCTTCACCGATGCTGACCTGCTTGCAGGTGCGTCGGATATTGATGGTGATGAACTGTCGATTGAAAACGTACTCTACACAGGTGCAGATGGTGTTCTTAGCGATAATGGCGACGGCACATATAGCTTTGCTCCAAACGAGAACTTCAATGGTGATGTTCAATTCTCATTCGATGTCTCTGACGGTACTGATTCAACATCAGCTGTTATTGATGTCAGCGTAACGCCTGAGAATGATCCACCGGTAGCGGGCTCGACATCTTACACAGTTCAAGAAGATGGCCAAATCACGATCAGTGATGAGCAATTATTGGCAAACTCTTCCGATGTAGAAGGTGATGTTTCACTGTCTGGAGTATCGTACTCCGGTGATGACGGCTCTTTTGTTGATAATGGCAATGGTACTTACACCTTTACGCCAAATGAAAACTTCGATGGTGATATTTCACTAGACGTTGTTGTCGTTGACGAAGACGGTGCAACCGCAACCACAACCGCTGGCATCGATGTTATCGCTGTGAATGACGGACCTGAAACTTCGGGCATTCAGGCTGAAGTCGATGAAGATAATTCAATCACCATTACTCAAGAGCAGTTACTCGCTAATGCGACCGATGTTGAAGGTGATGAGTTAACGGCATCTAACCTACAAACCAACGATCCAGATGCGACAATTGTTACTAATGACGATGGTTCATTCACTATTACGCACACAGAAAACTTCAATGGCGAGTTGGACTTCACATACAGCATCAGTGATGGTGAGAATGAAGTTCTGACGACACTCGACTTGACGGTTAACCCTGTCAACGATGCGCCAGAAGCGGGCGATGAAATCTTCATCCAAGCGCAAGAAGACCAAACAGTTGGTGTGACACTTCGTGAAGAACCAGCACTACGTTTAGACCAAGCGCCAGAAAACGGCATCATTGAAGCAAATGTGAATGACGAATGGGTGGTACTGGAAGTAGGACAAGAAGTTCCTGCAGATACCGAAGTGCGCTTTGTTCCAAGTGAAGATGCTCTTGCTGAAGGTACACACACCACACAAATCGGTACGTTTGACGATAACGCGAGTGTGGATGATTGGGGTACAGAAGTTGACCCTTATACGCGTGAGTTCTCAGATGGTGACTTAACGGTAACTGTTCAAAGTAACGATGACCCTCTTGGTGCCTGGAATGGCAACACCCACATTGGTCATGGTATCGGTGATACTGACCGCCAAGGCTTAAGTGGTGATGAGAAACTGACGGTTTCAGTTGAAGGTCAAGACATCAATGAAATCAGTTTCCACCTAGATGGTTTGGGTGGCTGGTTCATGGAAGAGTCTCGTCACTTTACAGAAGTAGAAATCAAAGCGTTCAATGAGGATGGCGACCTAATTGACTCGATGACTTACCACAAAGAAGACCGTGGTACTTTCGAGACAGATTACACGCTAACGGTTGATCAACCAGTGTCCTACTTTGAGCTTGGTACCGTGCAAGGTAATGGTACTTACGTCGTTCAAAACATGACAGTGTCACAAACTTGTCATGATGAAGCGGTGTTTACATCGATTGGTGTAGATGGTTCAGAGATTACTGAAACGGTTGAGTTGAATATCCATGCGGGTGACAACGAAATCGAGTTAACGGCTGATCTTCCGAATATTACTGTCGATACCGATGGTTCTGCCCAGTTTGCTTCGGTTGTGATTACCGAAGAGCAACTACTGGCGCAAGCATCTGATATTGATGGCGACGACCTTGATATTGAAAATCTAGAGCTAGTGGGTGAAAACTCAGAGCATGCAACACTCACCGATAATGGTGATGGCACTTGGACGGTAACACCGGATGAAAACTTCCATGGTGAAATCGAACTTGGTTACCAAGTTACCGATGGTGAGCTGACAGACAGCAATATCATCAATATCAATTTCGAATCAGTAAATGATGCGCCAATCGTTTCTGGCCCGATTGTTCTATCGACAGATGAAGATGAAGGTATCACGTTCAGTGCAGATGACTTGCTAGCGAACACCACAGATGTGGAAGGCGATACGCTGTCTATTTCTGACATCACTTACGGTGGTGATAACGGTGAGCTAGTTGATAACGGCGATGGTACGTTTACCTTCATGCCGAATGAAAACTTCAATGGTGAAATCGACATCGACTACAAGGTGTTTGATGGAACTGATGAAGTTGCAACGCATCTAGACCTAACGGTCGTACCAGTCAATGATGTGCCAGTTCCTGGTGAACCATTGCACACCCAAATGCTTGAAAACGGCTCCATGATCATCGAAGCGAAAGACCTATTGTCTGGTGCTACCGATGTTGATGGCGACATTCTTCATGTCGAAAACCTATTACTTGCAGACCAAACGCAAGGTACGTTAACGGATAACGGTGATAATACCTTTACCTTCGAACCTGCAGAAGACTTCTACGGTGAAGTGAATCTGACTTTCGATATCAGTGATGGCCAAGCAAGCGCACCAAGTACAGCAAGAGTTGACGTTGAAATTGTCAATGAAGGCCCAGAGGTTGGTGGTCCAATTGAAGCCGCTGTTGATGAAGATGGTTCAATCACTATCACTCAAGAGGATCTGTTAGCGAATGCGACGGATGTCGATGGCGACAACCTTGAAGCCGTTAACTTAGCGACCAACGATCCAAATGCGGTTGTTGTAGAAAACCCAGACGGTAGCTTCACTATTACACCAAGTGCAGATTTCTTTGGTGAGATTGAGTTTACTTATGATGTCACTGACGCGATCGAAACTGTTGCGGCTGACCTCAACCTAACCGTAAACCCTATCAACGATGCTCCAGACGTGCCTGACATGTCTTTCACTACGGAAGACGGTCAAGCGATTACCATTACCGAAGCTGAACTATTAGCACAAGCGACAGACATTGAAGGCGACGAACTGTCAGTTGTGAATGTGACGAGTGCAAGCGACACGGTAGAAGTCACAGACAATGGCGATGGAACATACACATTAACACCAGAGCAGGGCTTCTTCGGTAACGTTGACTTAGCGTTTGATGTGAGCGATGGCACTGATGTGGTTGCCGCAAACATCGACCTAAAAGTTGAGTTCGTCAACGATGCGCCAGAAGCGACGCCAATGGTGGCAGATGTCGACGAAGATGGTTCAATCCTCGTTACACAAGAAATGTTGTTGGAGAACGCGAGCGACCAAGATGGCGATGAGTTGTTTGCAAGCGCGCTTGAAACTAACGATCCAAATGCCAGCATTGTAGACAATGGTGATGGCACGTACACAGTGACACCTTCAGAGAACTTCAATGGCGATATTGCATTCACTTATGAGGTGAGCGACGGTGAGCTGAGCACGTCTAATGATATGACATTGACCGTTAATCCGGTGAATGACATTCCAATTGTTGCTCCAGGAATGTACCACATCGAAGAGGATGGCAGCATCCTGTTCACTCAAGAAGATCTATTGAGTGCTGCAATTGATATTGATGGCGACGACCTAAGCGTTACCAGCATCAATTACTCTGGTGATGAAGGCACAGTAACCGACAACGGCGATGGCACGTTCAGCTTCGTTCCTGAAGAGCACTTCAGTGGTGATCTGCAGTTCAGCTTTACTGTGACAGACGGTACGGATGAAGTTGAACAAGACATTAATGTTCACATTGAAGCAGTTGCTGATGCGCCTGACTTAGTTATCACGGATGGTGATGGTGTTAACGTCGACGACCAGGCGATTTTGGTTGAGCCAGGCGGTATTGTTGAACTGAACATTGCTGCGGCACTTGTCGACCAAGACTTGTCTGAAACACTCACTGTTACAGTAGATGGTGTGCCAGAAGGTTCGGTTATTCAATACGATAACGAAGGCGTTCTGAATGACCAAGAGAACGGTATCACCAGTTACAACGACACTGAAATCACAGTAACGTTTGAAGGTGAGACGGCTGGCTACCAAAACGCTGCGGGTTACTACAAAGTAGACGAAGACGGCAACATCACAGGTGTTGAAGTTGTTTACGAAAACGCATCACAAGTTGGTGGTGGCGGCGACCTTGTTCCAGGGCAAGATCAATTCAGCTTCCAAGTCGAGGAAGGCGAAAGCTTTAACCTGTTCTTAATTCCAAACGGACATCAGCACAACGACTTTGATGCGATGCAAGACGGTCAGTACGAGTTCCGTGCTGAGGATGGTTCGCCTGCGAACATGGATACGGTTGATCCTCAACTTGTCTTTGTGGCTGCTGATGGAACCGAGACAGTGATTCAAGGCCAAAATGGTGACGCGATCTTCCATGGTGGTTCAAGCTCTCAGCTAAACCAAGATGGTATCGAACATACTCGTACTACGGTTAATGAAGACGGCGAGCTGGTTTACGGATTTGAAGATTTGTATGGCGGCGGTGATGCTGACTATTCTGACTTCAACTTCACAATCGATGTCGGTGAAGTGAACAGCCAAATCTACAGCGGTGAAGTAACGGTTGGCCCTGATGGTACGGTGAACTTACCAACAACGGCTATCGAAAATGCGTTACAAATCCAGTTACCAGAAGACTTCAATGAGCAGCTTGAAGTTCATGTAACCGCAACTGCGACAGAGTTATCGAATGATGATTCTGAAACGGTCTCTCAAACCATCTACATTAACGCGACAGGCGCGCACATTGAGCACGCACCTGAAGCACTTCCGGTTTCTGCAACGGTTGAAGAAGATGGTTCAATCATCATTACGCAAGAAGACTTATTGGCTAATGCGCGTGATTTAGATGGCGATCAGTTGACGGCTCTGAATTTAGCAACCGATGATGAGAGCGTTACGATTACCGATAACGGTGATGGTACGTACACATTAACGCCAGAAGCTGATTTCAATGGCGATGTTAACTTTACGTTTGATGTGTCTGATGGTGATGATGTTGTCTCTACCAACCTAGAGCTAACGGTTTCACCAGTGAACGATGGTCCAGAAGCACAAGACCAGACATTCACAGTCGGCGAAGATGGCGTGTTAACGTTCAATGACCAAGACCTATTAACAGGTGCGACGGACATTGAAGGGGACGACCTAAGTGTTGAAGGTGTAACGTACACTGGCACAGACGGTGTCCTAACCGACAATGGCGATGGCACATACAGCTTCGCGCCAAACGAAAACTTCAATGGCGATGTCAACTTCTCGTTCAATGTATCAGATGGTACCGATACGGTAACCGCTAACATTGATGTAAGCGTGACGCCAGAGAATGACCCTCCGGTTGCGGGTAGTACGTCTTACACGGTTCATGAAGACAACTCTATTACAATCAGCAACGAACAACTGCTAGCGAACTCTTCGGATATTGAAGGCGAAGTCGCAATTGATAACGTGACTTACAGTGGTAGCGACGGTGTTCTGGAAATCAACGGTGACGGTACATACACCTTCTCGCCAAACGAGAACTTTAATGGCGAAGTTAGCCTAGATGTTGTCGTGACGGATGAAGATGGAGCGACTGAAGCAACAACGGCGGGTATTACTGTCCTTGAGGTGAACGATCCGCCAGTTGCTGGCCCTACGTCATACACCATCGATGAAGATTCAGTACTGACTTTCAATGAGTCTCAAGTTCTGTTGAACGCTTCTGATATTGAAGGTGATGTTGAGCTTGTTGAGATCAACTACGATGGCCCAGACGGTATCTTCTCAATCAATGGTGACGGTACATGTAGCTTCGCTCCGAATGAAAACTTCAACGGCCAAGTGCAGTTGGATGTAACCATTCAAGATGAAGACGGCGCTCAAGTTGATACGTTTATTACGGTTGATGTATTACCAATCAACGATGTACCAGTATCAGGCGACCTTGCATACAGTGTTGAGGAAGACGGTTCGATTACCTTGAGCCAAGAGCAGCTTCTTTCTCAAGCGAGTGATGTAGATGGCGACGACCTTACTGCTTCTAACTTGATTGTTGATGGAGACGCGACGGTTGTTGCTAACGATGACGGCAGCTTTACCGTTACGCCAGATGCGAACTTCAATGGTGACATTGACCTAACGTTCGACATTAGCGATGGTACAGATACGCTGGTTGCGACGGCTGACCTAACCGTTAACCCAGTCAATGACCTTCCACAACCACAAGATCAAACGTTCAGCATCGGCGAAGATGGCATCTTGAACTTCACAGATGAAGACTTGCTAACAGGTGCGACCGACATTGATGGGGATGACCTATCGGTTGAAGGCGTTACTTACACAGGTGCGGATGGTGTTCTTACTGATAATGGTGATGGAAGCTACAGCTTTGCGCCAAACGAAAACTTCAATGGTGATGTGAACTTCAGTTTTGATGTGTCAGATGGCACGGATACAGTTCAAGCCAACATTGATGTCAGCGTGACACCAGAGAACGATCCACCGGTTGCAGGTAGCACGTCTTACACCGTTCATGAAGACAACTCAATTACCATCAGTGACGAACAGTTACTTGCTAACTCTTCTGACATTGAAGGTGATGTGGCAGTCGATAGCGTGACTTACACTGGCGCTGACGGTGTCTTTGAAGACAACGGTGACGGTACTTACACCTTCTCACCAAACGAAAACTTCAACGGCGAAGTTAGCCTTGATGTTGTCGTAACTGATGAAGAGGGCGCAACTGAAGCGACCACCGCGGGTATTACTGTACTTGAGGTGAACGATCCACCAATCGCAGGCTCAACCAGCTACTCAGTCAACGAGGACGAAGTTATCACCATCAGTTCAGAGCAACTGTTGGCAAACGCTTCTGATATCGAAGGTGAAGTGGCGATTGATAGCGTTAACTACACAGGTTCAGACGGTATCTTTACCGACAATGGTGACGGAACATTCAGCTTCGCACCGAACGCAAACTTCGATGGCGATGTTAGCCTCGATGTAGTGGTGACAGATGAAGAAGGCGCAACCGTAGCGACCAACGCAAGCATTGATGTTCTGCCTGTTAACGATGCTCCGGTATCGGGCGACTTGGCGTACAGCGTGGACGAAGATGGCTCAATTACCTTGAGCCAAGAGCAATTACTTGCTCAAGCGAGTGATGTTGATGGCGATGACTTAACAGCGGCTAACCTAACCGTTGGTGGTGATGCGACAGTTACAGCAAACGATGATGGTAGTTTCACTATCACGCCAGATGCTAACTTCAATGGCGACATTGATTTGAACTTCGACATTACCGATGGCGATGCGACGCTTCAAGCAACGGCTGACCTAACGGTTAACCCAGTTAATGACTTGCCAACAGTCGGTGAGCCACAATTTGTGACTCAAGAAGACACCAGCTTTACCTTCACTGAAGAGCAACTGCTGCAAAATGCGGGCGACATTGATGGCGATAACTTATCGGTTGAAAATGTGGCTTCAGATAGCGGTACTTTGGTTGATAACGGCGACGGTACTTATACATTTGCACCGAATGAAAACTTCGACGGCAATGTGAATGTGACGTTCGACGTGAATGACGGTACAGCGACAGTACCAGCAGAAGCGACGATTGATGTTCAATCTGTGGTTGATATGCCAGAGCTGTCGATTGCTTCTGACCTAGTGATTGCTTCAGACAACTTCGAGTCTGGCTCCAACGGTTGGAATACAGGTACTGAAAGCTCACAAGGCTTCGAATCTGGTGACATGCTAGGTCGTATTGGTGGCACTGGTGGCGAGGAGGCTGTTAGCAAAACTTACGATATTCCAAGTGATGTGAGCGAAGTTAATATCTCGTTCAACTTCTACGAAATTGATTCTTGGGATGGTGAGTCGTTCCAAATCTTTGTCGGCGGCGAAGAGCTAACGACATTAGATAATTCTGCGTTCCGTACTCAAGATGGCACAACAACGCTTTACGATTCAGAAGGAAATGAAGTCGGCGAAGTGGTTCACGGCGTATCGCAAGGTGAGGGCTTCAGTGGTTGGAATGACCAAGCACACCAAATCAACCTAACGGTACCCGTTGAAGACGGCCAACTTGAGTTAGGCTTCGGTTCAACCTTGAATCAAGGTGTAAGTGATGAGTCGTTTGGCATCGATAACATTGAAATCACAGTGTCTGACGCGGATTACCAAATCATTGGTACCGAAGATACACCTGTACCACTTGATATTGATGCGGCGCTTACTGATACCGATGGTTCAGAAAACCTTGCTATTTTGATTGAAGATGTGCCGGAAGGCAGCTCGCTTTCTGCAGGTACCGATAACGGTGATGGCACATGGTCATTGCAACCAGGCGAGCTAGAAGGGCTAGAGTTTATCCCTTCAGGTGACTTCAATGGTGATGTGGTTCTAACTGTAAATGCGACATCGACTGATGTTGATACGGGCACCACCGCGACGGCAACCCAAGATGTGACGATTCATATCTCGCCAGCGAATGATACTCCAGAAGTTGATGGTGACATCAGTGCTGTGACAGCCGAAGACAACAGCATCACGCTAACTCAAGAGCAGTTGCTAGAGCACGCTGTTGACATTGATGGTGATGATTTATCAGCAATCAACCTAACTACCAATGATGAAAATGCGACCGTTCAAATGAACGACGATGGCAGCTTCACCATTACACCGAGTGAAAACTTCAACGGTAATATCGAATTTAGTTACGATGTAACCGATGGAGAAGACATGGTCGCGGCTGGCCTAGACTTGACGGTAACACCTGTCAATGATGCGCCAGAGCCACAAGACCAAGCATTCACTATTGGTGAAGATGGGGTTCTTAACTTCACTGACGCTGACCTGTTAACGGGTGCGACGGATGTTGAAGGTGATGACCTAACAGTCGAAGGTGTGACATACACGGGTGCTGATGGTGTGCTTACCGACAATGGTGACGGAAGCTACAGCTTTGCGCCAAACGAGAACTTCAATGGTGATGTGAACTTCAGCTTTGATGTGTCAGATGGCACGGATACGGTTCAAGCCAACATTGATGTGAGCGTGACGCCTGAGAACGATCCACCAGTGGCGGGTAGCACGTCTTACACTGTGCATGAAGACAACTCAATCACGATCAGTAACGAACAGCTATTAGCCAACTCTTCAGATATTGAAGGTGAGGTTGCGATTGATAGCGTGACTTACACTGGCAGTGACGGTGTGTTCGAAGACAACGGTGACGGCACTTACACCTTCTCGCCAAACGAGAACTTCAATGGTGATGTGAGCTTAGCGGTTGTTGTTACCGATGAAGAAGGGGCAACAGAAGCGACCACCGCGGGAATCACCGTACTTGAGGTGAACGATCCGCCAATCGCAGGCTCAACCAGTTACTCAGTCAACGAAGATGAAGTTATCACCATCAGTGCAGAGCAACTGTTGGCGAACTCTTCTGATATTGAAGGTGAAGTGGCGATTGATAGCGTTACTTACACAGGCGCTGACGGCATCTTTACTGACAATGGTAACGGTACATTCAGCTTTGCACCGAACGCAAACTTTAACGGTGATGTTAGCCTCGATGTAGTGGTGACAGATGAAGACGGTGCGACAGTAGCCACCAGCGCAAGTATTGATGTTCTTCCAATTAACGATCCACCAGTATCGGGTGATTTGGCATACAGCATTGATGAAGATGGTTCCATTACTCTGACTCAAGAGCAGTTGCTATCTCAAGCATCTGATGTGGATGGCGATGACCTAACCGCAAGCAACTTAAGCGCAGGCGATAATGCAACTGTTGTTGATAATGGCGATGGCACCTTTACGGTAACGCCAGATGCGAACTTCAATGGCGATATCGACCTAAGCTTTGATATTTCGGACGGCACTGAGTCGATTGTGGCGAACGCCGATCTGACGGTAAACCCAGTCAACGACTTGCCAACGACATCTGATGTTTATGCGAACGTTGATGAAGATAATGTCATCACTATCACGCAGGAGCAGTTACTTGCGAATGCCGCTGATATTGAGGGCGATGACCTTGTCGCCTCCGACTTAACCTTAGTGGGCGACGATGCAACGATTGTCGACAATGGCGATGGCACGTTCTCAATCACTCCAAGCGAAAACTTCAATGGCTACATCGATGTTGCCTACAGCATCAGCGATGGCGACACACCAATTGCCGCTAACTTAGGCTTAACCGTTGACCCAGTTAACGACGCGCCAATTGTTTCTGCTGATGTGGCGATAACCATTGAAGAAGACGGTTCATACACCATTACTCAAGAAGAGCTCCTACAATTCGCGACTGACATCGAAGACGATGACATGACCGCAATTATCGGAGAGCAGGGCGATGAAACAACCGTAACCGGTACAGTGTTGGATGCTGAAACTGGCAATCCAATCGCAGGTGCGGATGTTACGCTAACCGACAACGCAGGTCATTCTTACACAGCGGTGACCGATCAATCTGGTAACTACTCTGTGAGCGGTCCAGTTGTTGACCAAGGTACCGTTACGATTGAACAAGAAGGCTCAATTACTAGCAGCTTCCTAGTTCCAGCAGGCGAAGATACCAATGGTGGCGTGACTGCAATATCTGAAGTCCTTGAAGAAACAGATATGCGTATCGTGGTCACATGGGGTGACAGTCCACGTGATATGGACAACCACCTATGGCTCTACGATACAGAGAATGGCAGTGAGCTAGACCATATTTACTATCGCGACATGAGCCATGATTTGGGTGAAGGTAATGTCGTTCAGCAAGATGTAGATGACACGAATGGCGGTGGTCCTGAAACCATCACTATTCCAAATTATCAAGATGCTGACATGCACTATTCAGTACACAACTACACCAGCAGAAGTTGGGATGTAGATGGTGTTGAAGATGTACAGGTTCAGGTATTTGTTGGCGATACATTGGTTGAAACCTTTAGCCCTGATTTATCTGAAAGCCCATCGGGTGACCACTGGCATGTATTTGATATCGTGAACGGCGTTATTGTTCCAAGCCAAGATGTAGGCAGCGAGAATGCGTTTGATTTACCAACGGCAGAAGAAGCGCTCGCGAATGAAAACGGCATTGATATCTCTGAATTGCTAACCGGCGAGGAAGGTGATGATTCTGGTGAAACGGGTGGTAACGAACCAAGTGTTGGAGATGTTTCCATTGAGAACGCTCTTATCACTGACAATGGTGATGGTACTTACACCATTACACCGGAAGAGAACTTCAATGGTGAATTCTCGATTAGCTACAACGTAGACGATGGCAACGGTGGGGTTACTCCAGCGGAACTAGACGTGACCGTAACAGCAGTTAACGACCTTTCTGTAATTTACGACCACGACTACACCATTAATGAAGATGGTTCGCTGACCTTTACCGATGAACAGCTATTGGCTGGTGCAACGGATATTGATGGCGATGACCTTTCTGTCGAGTCGGTTAACTACGAAGGTACAGACGGTGTGTTCACGGATAACGGCGACGGTACTTATACCTTTGCTCCAAACGAGAACTTCAATGGTAATGTCGACCTAACTTACGATGTGAGTGATGGTACAGATGTTGTATCGGCGAATATTGATGTTCAAGTGGTTCCAATCAACGACGTACCGGTAGCGGGTTCTACGACTTACAGTGTTGAAGAAGACGGCAGTATCACCCTAAGCGATGCACAACTTCTAGCGAATAGCTCGGATGTTGAAGGGGAAGTGTTTGTCAGCGATGTAAGCTACAGCGGCACTGATGGTGTATTCACTGATAATGGTGATGGTACTTACACCTTTGCTCCAAACGAAAACTTTAACGGTGACATCAGTCTTGATGTCTCTGTTATGGATGAAGATGGCGCAACCGCTGAAACAACCGCAGGTATCGACGTCATTGCCGTTAATGACTTGCCAGTTGCAGGTTCAACGACCTACAGCGTTGACGAAGATAACGTGATTACCATCTCTGAAGCACAGCTTCTTGCGAACAGCTCAGACATTGAAGGTGATGTATCCGTTAGCGACGTTTCCTACTCAGGCGCAGACGGTATCTTTACTGACAATGGTGATGGTACTTACAGCTTCGCACCAAATGAAAACTTCAACGGCAATGTCAGCCTAAATGTCACCGTTGCTGATGAAGAGGGTGCAACGGCTGAAACCACTGCGGGTATTGAAGTTATCGCGGTTAACGACGCGCCAGTGTCAGGTGACTTGGCTTACTCAGTGGATGAAGATGGTTCAATCACACTAAGCCAAGAGCAGCTGCTTGCTCAAGCATCGGATGTGGACGGCGATGATCTTACCGCTGCCAACCTAACCGCCGGTGATAACGCGACCGTTACGGCAAACGATGATGGTTCATTTACCATTACCCCGGATGCTGACTTTAATGGCGATATTGACCTAAGCTTCGACCTTTCTGATGGTACTGAAACGGTTGTTGCAACGGCTGACCTTACTGTGAATCCAGTGAATGACATCGCAGTTGTAGAAGATGTCGCTTACACCATTGAAGAAGACGGTTCGCTTACCTTTACGGACGAGCAACTGCTAGCAGGTGCTTCTGATATTGATGGTGATGAGCTTTCAGTTGCCGACGTGTCTTACACTGGCGCAGAGGGTGTGTTTACCGACAATGGCGATGGAACCTACACCTTTGCACCGAACGAGAACTTCAACGGTGACGTAAGCCTAGACTTCTCAGTATCTGACGGTACAGAGACGGTCGATGCTAACATCGACGTAACGGTAACAGACGTTAACGATGCACCAGTGGCAGGCGCAACGTCTTACCAAATGAACGAAGATGGCACCATCACATTGAGCCCTGAGCAGTTGATTGCTAATAGCTCCGATGTGGACGGTGAAGTGTCGCTTGATAGCGTGAGCTACTCAGGTGCAGACGGTATCTTGGTTCAAAATGAAGATGGGTCGGTAACGTTCGCACCAAACGAAAACTTTAACGGCGACATCAACCTTGATGTGACGGTTATTGATGACGACGGTGCAACGGCTCAGACTACCGCTAGTATTGAAGTTATTGCAGTTAACGACGCACCAGTGGCCGGAAACGTGGCTTACTCGGTTGATGAAGACGGTTCAATTACGCTATCTCAAGAGCAGTTGCTGGCTAACGCATCCGATGTTGATGGTGATGCACTAACCGCAAGCAACCTATCTGCAGGTGACAATGCGACCGTAACAGCGAACGAAGATGGTTCATTTACTATCACTCCGGATGCTGATTTCAACGGTGACATTGATTTGAGCTTCGATGTGTCAGATGGCCTTGAAACTGTTCAAGCTGGAGTCGACCTAACGGTTAACCCAGCCAATGACCTACCAACAGCAGAAGACCAAAACTTTACTGTTGAGGAAGATGGAACGCTAATCTTCACGGATGCAGACCTACTAGCAGGTGCTGCAGACATTGACGGCGATGACCTGTCTATCGTTGACGTGTCTTACACGGGCGCAGAAGGTGTGTTCACTGATAACGGTGACGGCACTTATAGCTTTGCTCCGAACGAGAACTTCAATGGCGATGTCAACCTAGGCTTCACAGTGACTGATGGCACTGAGACAGTCGATGCCAATATTGGTGTGACGGTAACGGATGTTAACGATGCGCCGGTAGCGGGTTCTACGTCTTACCAAATGAACGAAGATGGCACCATCACAATCAGCCCTGAGCAGTTAATTGCTAATAGCTCTGACGTTGATGGTGAAGTGTCACTTGAAAGCGTGACTTACTCAGGCTCTGACGGCACCTTGGTTCAAAACGATAATGGGTCTGTGACCTTCACGCCAAACGAGAACTTTAATGGTGATATCAGCCTAGATGTGGTCGTGACCGATGATGACGGTGCAACGGCAACAACAACGGCAGGTATCGAAGTTCTGGCTGTGAACGATGGACCTGAATCTGAGGATGTGAAACTAACCACAGCCGAAGACAGCACCATTCTTATCACACAAGACATGTTGTTAGCTCAAGCTACCGACATCGATAACACCGCAGACGAGCTGTCGGCTTCTGGTCTACAAATCGACCCTAGCTTGGGTGAGTTGCTAGATAACGAAGATGGTACTTGGTCATTTACACCAAACGAAAACTTCAATGGCGATGTGCCAATGACGTTTAACGTTAGCGATGGCCAAGAGACAATTTCAGTCGACGGCAACATCGATGTTACGCCAGTGAATGATGCACCTGAAGCGCCAACCATTGAGATGCAAGGCGAAGAAGATGTGGTCATGGTGATTGACCCTGCTTACATCGCGGGTCAAGTGACAGACCTTGATGGCGACGAGATCAGCATTGAGAGCATCACAGTACGAGCACCAGCGAATGCGACCTTAACTCAGCAACCAGACGGCATGTATCACTTAGTGACTACTCAAGACTTTAATGGCTTAGTAGAACTCGGTTATCAAGCGACTGACGGTGAAGAAGTGGTTGATGGCTCGCTGAATGTGGATGTCATTCCGGTTAACGACGCACCATTCAATGTCGGCAACGCAATGATGACCACAGACGAAGATGGCGCGTTCACCTTCGATGCTGGCGACTTGATGAACTTGTTCGGTGACATTGATACCGCAGACCTTGTTGTTTCTCGCATTATCACCGCAGACGGTGAAGATGGCGGAGAAGTTACAGACAACGGTGATGGTACTTGGACATTCACACCAACAGGCGACTTTGCGGGTGTTTCTGACCTACAAGTTGTCGTGAGTGACGGTGAGTTCGAAACGGTTCTCGATGTTCCTGTGTACGTACGTCCTGTCGCAGATGGCGCGGTTATTTCAACTGACCATGACGGTCCATTAGTCTTCGGCGAAGATGAAACGGGTCACTTGGGACTGAACGTTGGCCTAGTCGATGATTCAGAAACACTAAGTAACTTGGTGATGACAGGTTTCCCTGTTGGATTCGAGGTAACAGATGGTGTGAATACCGTGATGATCACCGAGCCGGGTCAATACATCGACCTGTTCGACTGGGATATCTCAAACATTCAAATGACGCCGCCGGAAGACTTCCATGGTGAGTTCTTCGTAACCGTAAGCGCAACAACGGTTGATTACGGAGATGAGCCGGAAGCGTTTGATGATGGTATCGATTCAGGTGATTTCGAAACTGTGGCGGGTGATTCCATCATCCTAACGGCGGACGACCTAATTGCTTTGGCTGAGAATGTGGATGCAGACAGCGATGATGAAGTGAAACTGGTTCATCTTGCCGACCGCAGCCAAGGTGAGATTGTCGATAATGGCGATGGCACTTGGACGTTCACACCAGCACCAGGCTTCACGGGCGAAGCAGACATTGCGTACGTAGTTGATAAAGATGGCGTGCTTCATGATGAGCAAACTGGCGTAGTCGTGAAAGAAGGTGACTCGCAAGGGAATGCAGCACCAGAAGTTAACAGCATCACAACGACGGAAATCGCAGCGGATGCCACCTTGTCGTTCACTGATGAAGACATGTTAGCGAATCTGAGCGATGCAGAAGGCGACAGCTTGAGCATTGAGTCAGTAAGCTTGATGGAAGGTCAGGGCGTAATTGAGAGCGATAACCAAGGTAACTATCAATTCACTCCTGCTGAAGACTACACCGGCGATGTTCAAGTTGGGTTTATAGCGACCGATGGCGAAAATCGCATCGAAAGCTTCTTCAATGTGGATATCCAAAGTGGCGATGAAGCAGCGGCGAGCGAAGGTTATACCTTAGCTGATGATGGTTCACTAACTATCACGGATGCACAGCTGGTGGATGAGTTAGGCGTCAGTGATTCTGCACAAGTTGTTGATGTTGCAGACGCGAACGATGCTGGCTTCTTTGCCGAATCAGGTGAAGGTGAGTGGACTTACTGGCCGAACGAAGACTTCGATGGCAATTTAGCGATGAATGTTGAAGTTAACGACGGCGGTGAAGTATCAAGTCACAGCTTAAGCATCCAAGTTGAAGATGATTCAGTACAAAGTGATGAACCACAAGTCCAAGCTGCTCAAGCAACAGAAGAGCAACAAGTGGAAGTGGCTCAACAAGCTGATGACCAAGCTCAAGATGCTGAAACTGAAGACAGTACAGCAGATGTAACCGCGGCACCGGGCGATACTATCTCTATCTCGATTCCAGATGAGGTGAGTGGTAACGAATCGGTTGATTACGCTGATATGTCTGGTCTACCTGAGGGCGCTACTGTGAGCAATGCACTGGATAACGGTGATGGTAGCTTCACAATCAGTGGCAACCTAGAGCAGCCTGTATCTGTCGAACTCCCAGAAGGTTACGAAGGTACTAGCGAGATCCAATTCCAAGGTTACGACGAATTGGGTAGCTCAATAGACGGTGCTAGCGGTTCTGTTGAAGTTGAGGTCGATGATCAATACACCATGCAAGGTTCTACGCAAGAACAGCAACCGGACATGGCGGGTATGGAATCTGGTGGCAGCGACTGGACAAGTTCAGGTGGTCAAGATCAAGGTGTTGACTTCACGGACGACTCTGGAAGCTTCGATTCAGATTCTCAAACTGGAACGGATCAAGGCAACGACTTCGACCAAAGCTCGATTTAATCGAGAGGGCTTAGTTTTAGTCTAAACCGACAAGCAGATAGGGCAGCGTAAAGTTGCCCTCATTAAAGCCATGTAGAGTTATTGATACATGGCTTTTTTTTATTTATTTTTTTGTTTCGCTAAATAAACTTGAGAACAGGTAAATATGTCCTTAATTATTAGAAGGGTCCGTTAGACAGGAGGGACGACATGTATCGTTATGTCAGTTCACCGCAAGCGTCGAAGTACATAGTGCCACCGCCTCAACATCGAGAGTTGTCGAGTGTGGATGTGCCTGAGTCTGAATTAGAGATGCGAGAAATATTGAATAATTGGTTTGCTGATGGTTTAGCGCCCATTATTGAAAGTGACGATGACTACATCTCTGCGAGCGATCACGTTCGATTTGAAAAGCTTAGCCGCACCGTTGGGATGTTGTTGAGAAACAAAGATTATTATTTTGCGGCTAAACGGATTTTATCAGTGTGGGAACAAGATTGTCTTGAAACCACTTATATCAATTATCTCATTTTGCGCAGTGAGCGAGTCACTTCTTTAAGGTAAGTTAATGGTGTGGCATTTGTCATTTTTCATTAGGCATTAGGCATTAGGCATTAGGGATTAGCGACTTAGGGTTCGTGTGCTTACGATCTTTTTATTTTTCTAACGAATCAGCAAACAAAAAGGGCAAGCTTGGAGGCTCACCCTAAAGGTCTTTGTTTTGGCTTAACGTTATTTTCAACTAATTCTCAACTGGGTTACGACTTACACCCAACCATCAAATTTGAGTCGTTTTTGAATTCTTTCGACCGCTTCTTTCTGCATTTGTCTAACACGTTCATTAGAAACATTCACATCCAACATTTGTCCGACCTCAGACAGCGTTTTCACCTTGTTATCAAAGAAACCAAAACGGTGGATGAGCACCTTTTGTAATTTTGGAGGAAGTGTATAGATGATTTGTTCTAGAGCTTGGGTAAAGGATTGATCCTCACAATCTTGTTGAGGGTCTGGGATATATTCACTTTCGCATTGATCAAGCACCATAGGCGCATGGCTAGTTCCAACCGTTGTCGTCACGTCAATAAACCCGCTCAACGCCACCAGTTGATCGACGCGTTCGGCCTTTACACCTGAACTGTCTGATAGCTCAGAAATTGAAACCTCTTTACTCATTTTTTTGCTTGCATCGAGCTTTTTTGAGGCGAGGTTGTTTATTTCTTTACACACGTGGGCTGGCAATCGAACGGTTCGACCCGTGTTCATGAGTGCGGCTTCAATGTTTTCGCGGATCCACCAAACAGCATAGGTTGAAAAACGATAGCCTGGTTCTGGATCGTATTTGTCGATGGCCTTAATCAAGCCAATGTTGCCTTCCTCGATCAGGTCGAGCAGGGTGAAATTATTGCCTTTACGTTTTAGGTAACTCTTTGCGATTTTCACAACAAGGCGCAGGTTTGATTCGATCATGACATCACGCGCTTTTTTATCACCCGCGCGATTCAATTTTGCGTAATACACCTCATCTTCACGCGACAGCAGATCAATGCCAACAATATCTTTCAGATAATGAGCATAAGGGTCTGCACTGGTAGAAAATGATTCGGTAATGGGTGTTTCATCCGTGAGCCCCTGAAACGCAGCAAAACTATCGTTGTTCATTTCCTTGTCCTTATCTAGCCGACTGAACGTTTTAGTTTTTTTTATTATGCCACCAAGTGATTAACGCTTGGTTTCATTAGAGTGTAGATAACAATTTCTTCTTTACCAATAAATAAAATGCAATTTCGTATGTTTATGTCACAAAAAGATCTACAAATATTTAACTATTTTGCATCTCATCAAGTGTGTTGGTTTTTCGTTTAAAACATTAAGACGGATAGTTTATAAAGCATGTGTTATACATCGGTTTATCTAGATAAATGACGTGAATTTATAGGTGTGGGTTAGAACTATAATTGAGAGGAGAAATGATGAGAAAAATGTTAAGAGTCGAGGTTCAATGTTTCCAAGCACCTCAACTCTTTTAGCTGTGTCGGCTGTTAAGTATCGCCATGCACGTTTTAATTCTATCGACTAATAAGTGCTAAGAACCTCATCGATTTGCTGATTAATGATCTTCATTTCGCTGTAGATAACCGAAAGATCATCATCTTGCGGCGCAAGCTTATTGAGTGTGTTTTGTTCTACTCTTTCCAATGCAACTGTGGCCGTTTCTTCACCAAAGCTGGCTAAAATGCCTTTTAAGGTGTGCACGGTAAAATGAAGCTTGCCCCAATCTTGTTGTTGAACCAACTCTTCGATCTCTTGTAGCGAATTGCCATGGTCTTCTTGATATGTAGACAAAACGGCGTAAATGACGTCTCTGTCATTGTCTAAATAGGCGTTTAAAGCATCAAAGTCTAGCATGTGGACTCCTGTCGGCTGAATGTTGAAAATGGGCTAGGCGGCTTAGTGGAAAAACCATACCTTGATGAATCACTAATCCATTGATTCCATTTTGGAGGAAGTTCTAACTGTAAGATTTCTTCTAGATAGTCGTCGCTAAGTTTCTCATCTATATGAGCTTTATTGACGGCGTATATATAGTCAAGTTTGGCGGCAACTGAATATGGGTAACTGTGAATGTAGTCCTTTATTTCTTGGATCGAACCCAAATTTTCAATGTTTATACACGTTGAAGGGTCGACATTTTTGGACTCAAGTTGGTGATTTATGGCTTCTCCACGAGATTTGAGACATTCCACTGTTAAATGATAAAGAGAGTACTCACCAAAGTGGGCGAGCATGGGTAATAACTGAGTGAGCAAATAAGTCGGTTGGCTGTGGAAATTGTTCGCTAACAGTGTCGAAGCTCTAATCACTTTTTTGTGGGCAATCTGAGGGCTATTTTCGATGAGCAATATGCTGCTCTGAAATAGGGCAAGGCTGGCCAAAACTTGCTGCTGTTGTTTTACCGGAAGTTTCAGGTTTACCAACTCGGTGAATTGGTTGGCGTGCTCAAGCAAAATACGTTTGTACTTTAGTTGCGTCTCGCGCTGATACGTTGCTTTTAAGGAATTAAAGTGCGCACCAATGGAATGGATGACATCAATGTCAGCAGCTGAAATGTGGGTTGCATACATCTCACCTAACTTTATGATCATATGTGTGTTATCTGCGTTCTCAGCTAAGTCGATGGCCCTGATTGCACGATGGCTGATGCTGGGAGTCATCTCAAATGCACGAATCGCTAATTTAAGAGCAGGCAGCAGCATTTTATGTTTTTCATAGATACAGCTTAAGCAGTCAATCACGCTCAATGAGAGTGGCTGTGCTATTAGAAAATTGTGGAGCTTATCTATGGCTAAATTTGGCTTGCCTAAGCTGTCGAGAATCAGCGCCTCAGCCACCAATTTGGTTGGGTGCATGTTGGTTTTGGAGTTGTTAATGACGCTAGAGAGTAACTGCCATTTCTTACCTGCAATTAAATGTTCAATCAATGTCGCTTCGAACTGAACGCTAGTACCATTAGGGGAGATCGCCAAAGTTTGAGCTAATCTCTCTTGACTGGCAATGGGATACAAATCATTCAGTTGGGTGAGTTTCTTTGAAACGGACACGGCACTTTGGATCTTTTTACCCAACGTTTGAGTATTAATCGGTTTAGAAACGAAGTGGTGTGCTTCACCTGAAAGGGCGGTTAATACTGTTTCCTGACGCATATCCCCAGAGAGCAAGATTGTCGCCACAGTATGATCGATGAGGCGGTTTCGATACAGAATGCCCAACAGCTCAAAGCCAGTAAAAGACTGTTCTAAGTGGTAGTCAATGAGGAGTACATGAAAAGAGTGTGTCTCGACCGCTTTAATGGCTTTTCGATAGTCGGTCGCAATAAAAATACAGTCGCGCGAAACTCCCAAACTAGCCAGTTGCTGCTTAATAAGTATTGTTGCGCTTTTAGAGTCGTCGACGATCAAAATTCGAAGGTCTGTTGGTAAGGTCAAATCCATTTTCCTTAATACCAAATGTTATTTTTTAATTTAGGTGTCAAGTTGCACATTGTCAAGGTGCCTATATCACATACAAACACTCAATAAACTATTGGTAATTAAAGAGTATTAGATAACATTTATGAAAGCCTTCAAACGCAGGTGACTTTTACCTGATTTTAGTGGGGTTATACGTGTTTTAGAAATAAAAAAGAGGCAAGCCGATAAGCTCACCTATCTGTTTTATTGTTCGAGTTTTTATTCGAAATGTTGTTCTTTGCTTGAAGTTTTATTTACCGAAACTCTAGCGTTAATCACGCATGTTTAGAATCAATACTGCCGCTAGAGCCAAGAACGCCGTCATCATTAAGAACACATCGTTGTAAGCCATGATGGCTGCGTCACGTTGCATTGTGCCGAGCAAACTTGCTTGTGCTTGTTGCATCGCAGTTGCGGCATCACTTCCTGACTGAATGAAAAACGCTTGTTGTTGCTGAAGCGTCTGCCAACCAAGTTGACTCACTGAAGGTAGCGACTCCTTGATGTGTGCTAAGTGCTCACGGGTTTTGTTATCCAATAGCGTAGCGATAATCGCGATGCTGAAAGCGCCCCCTAAGTTCCGCATTACGTTGGTTAACGTTGATGCGTCTGGCGTGTCCATTTTGCTGATGTTCTTCATGGCAACCAAAGACAGCGGAACCATGATGAACGGACTACCAATAGCACGCAGAACCATAGATAAAATCAGCTGTTGCCCGCCAAAATCGATTGTCATGTGTGTATTTACGTAACAACTAAAACCGAACATCGCGAAGCCAAAGGTAACCAAGTACTTAGGCTTAATGATCTGTGTTAGCTTTGGCACAATTGGGAATATCAGAAGCTGTGGGAAACCCATCCACATTAGCACTTCACCAATTTCCATCGCGTTATATTGCTGAATTTGAGTGAGATACATCGGTAGAACATAGATAGAGCCGAGCAATGCCATTCCTAGAATCAAATAGGCGATACAAGACATCGCAAATTGCCCATCCCGCAATAGCCGCAGGTTAACCAATGGCTTCTTGTGTTGGAGTTCGTTTATCACGAAGTAAACCAAACTCACCGCCGACACGATACTCAAGCCAATAATAAAGCTCGAACTGAACCACTCTTCACGGTTACCTTCTTCTAACACCACTTCCAAACAACCTAGCCCTAATGCCATGGTGGCGATACCAAACCAATCGGCTTTTTTCAGCGTGCCAAGGTCGAGCTTTTCATCGTCCAAGCCATATCGGATCATGGTGATCACAAGCAAAGCTGGCGGAATATTGATGTAGAAAATATAGTGCCACGAGAAGTTCTCCGTCAGCCAGCCACCAAAGGTAGGGCCAATCGATGGAGCAAAGGTCGCGGTTACACCAAACAGTGCCATACCCACAGCACGCTTGTTGACCGGCAATAACTGAATCACCAGCGAGAAAGCAAGCGGGATTAGAGCACCACCACTGAAGCCTTGCATCGCGCGGAAAACGATCATCGAGGTCATGTTCCAAGAGAACGAACACAACAAAGATGAAATGGTGAAAATGGCTGTCGTCCACGTGATATAACGGCGTTTACCGAGCGCTTTAGAAAGCCAACCACTGAGTGGGATAGCGATCATCTCTGCGACTAGGTAAGACGTAGAGATCCACGAGCTTTCATCCAAGGTGGCTGATAGCGCACCTTGAATATCTTTGAGAGACGAGTTGGTGATCTGAATATCCAAGATCGCCATAAACGCGCCAATCAAGCCGCCAAATAGGGCGATCCAATGGCGTCTCGAAACCTCGTCATCATCATTTGTTTGGGTGACAACACCAGCGTTACTCATGGTCTAGCCTCGTTTATCGATGGTCGCTACCACAGACAAACCAGGAAGCAGTCGACCTTTCAACTCTTGCTGATCTGGAATAGTAATTTTAACCGGTACACGTTGAACGATTTTAGTGAAGTTACCGGTCGCGTTTTCTGGTGGTAGGAGCGCAAATTTAGCGCCAGTCGCAGGGGAGAAACTGTCTACCACACCTTCAAGAGGCTGCCCCGGGAACGCATCCAGCTCTACTTCAACCGTCTGACCTTTGTGAATACCACTTAGCTGTGTCTCTTTGAAGTTGGCTTCAATCCACACTTGGTTGTTTGGTACCAAGCTCATCAGTGGTGCGCCTGCTTGAATCAGCAAGCCTTCACGTACGCTGCGTTTACCAATCACGCCATCTGCTGGCGCGTAAATTTTGGTGTAATCAAGGTTAAGCTGTGCTTGATCTCTCTGGGCTTGAGCTTCGGTCACGGATGCATTTGCTTGCTCAATCTCACTAGCGATAACGGTTAATTGGTCATTGGTTGCAACGAGGTTTGCTTTTGCTTCTTCTAAATCTGCCTGAGTTACTTTTTGTTGTGCAACCATGCTATCGACTTCATCTTGAGACGCGTAGTTACGCTTTAGTAAGCTACGAGAACGTACCACTTGTTGAATCGCGCGTTCGTATTCAGCTTGTGCAGAATCAACGCGGCTTTCTGCTTGATTGATCTTGCTACGTTGTAACGTTTGTTGTGCCACTAGATTTTTGACGTCTGATTGCACGACGCTTAAATGGGCGTTTGCTTGAGCGAGTGCTGACTGGTAATCACGGTCATCGATTTGAACCAGCAAATCACCTTCTTTAACCGATTGGTTATCACTCACATAAGACTTAACAATATAGCCAGAGACCTTAGGGCTAATATTCGTGATGTCGCCTTGTAGGTAGGCATTGTCGGTAGATTCAAAGTACTGGCCATAGCCGTACCAGTATCCAGCACCGGCTAAACCCAATGACAGCATGATCGCAGTAGCAATAAGCGGAGCTTTTTTACGTTTTTTTGTGCTTACTGTTTGCGAAGCGTTGTTGTTCTCTGTCATTTTTTCTTTCTCATTTTGTTTTTATTTAGATGTAACGAATTGTAAATGAATTCGATTGATTGATAAGATAGGAAAAAAGGGAAACACTGTTGCAAAAATCTAACTAATGGCGCTTTGGGAGAAGTACGATGGACTTAAATGCTGTGACTGTTTTTACACAAGTTGTTGATTGTGGGAGTTTCACGCACGCAGCTGAAGCATTGAACATGACCAAGTCGACCGTCAGCCGAAAGCTAGACGAGCTGGAACAGCATCTAGGTGTGAGGTTGATCACTCGTTCGACACGAAGTTTAGTCTTAACGCCAGAGGGTGAGCGCTTTTATCAGTCGAGCATGCAGATGCAAGAGATCATGAACCAAGCTGAGCTAGAGGTTTCAGCCAATCAGGATTTGATCCGAGGGCAGTTAAATGTTGTGTTGCCTGTCGAATTGGGGCATCAAGTATTAGCTAAATACATCCACAGCTTCCTAAAAGAGCACCCAAACGTGACTTTGAACTTAGAACTGTCGAATCGAGAAGTCGACATCATTGCGGAGGGGATCGATCTTTACGCACAAATTGGTGAGCTAGTGGACTCGAGCTTGGTTTCTCGCTACCTCACAACATCAAAGCGTGTATTGGCAGCCAGCCCTGAGTATTTAGAGCAGTTCGATGACGTCTCTTCACCCGATGATCTTGAACCGCCATTCAGAATGATTGAGGTGGTGAACAAGGCCGCGCGTCTACCCAAGTGGCATTTACAATTAGAAGGCGGAGAGTCGATTTTGATCGATCTGCCGTGTCAGTTACGGGTGAATACCATCACGGCATGCCTAACAGCTTGTGTAGATGGGCTCGGCTTGGCGGTGCTTCCTGAATTCATTTGTCGTGAGCACTTCAAGACAGGTAAGTTGATTCGTTTGCTACCTGAATATGAGATGCCGGAAGTTTCAGTAAGCCTAGTGTATGCAGACAGGCAGTTGATGCCGAAACGTAAGAAGGTCTTTATCGACTATCTACTGACTGCTTTTCAAAATAGAGCCAATCAAATAACGAAATAAAGGCATATTGTATTGGGAGCAACAGAAGGAATCGGCTGCCTAACTGTTGATTAGTTGTAATTCATTGACAATGACCAATAACATTGAAAAGAGAAAAACGAACTTGTTAACAAGTTCGTTTTTTTCTGATTGCTAATGTAGTTGTAGGCTAAGTACCGAACTAGCTCTTTTTCTCTGTGTACTCTAGCTTGTAGAAGTGAGCTTCACTTTGTCCATTCGTAAATTGGTTGTATACGCCAGCTTTGAAGTAGCTTAATAGGTGACGCCAGTAGTCAATATCCTGCTCAACTTTACGTTCACCGTTTACGTCAACAATAAGTTTCTTATCACCCACGATTAAATCAAACGCTGTTGGTTTGCCTTGTGGTGCTTTGCCTAAATCATACTGAGAATATGCTACGTCTGATTTGCACATTTCCTTGTCTTGGTTTTTCTTGCCGAACGATCCTTTACAAATTACAGCGTTGTTTTTAATGATTGCCCAGAAATGCCCTTCAATACCATTATTGTCACGTTTCCATACAACACGAAGCAAAGGGTGAGGGACATTGTGAGTACCAAGATCATCTAAGCCTTTGTTATGTACTTGTAGGAATGTAATCTCGTCTTGCTTAGAGTCTGAGTTCTTCATCGACTCTTCAGGTTTTATGATCTCCACCTCCGAACTTAATGTGTATGTTTCATTTGTTAAGTCTGTGCGGAAGTTTTCCTGAACGCGTAGCTCGTTGCGCAGGTGGTCATTCTTCATGGTAAAGACTAGCGCTTCACTTTCTTTGTCGACATAGAAGTTGTTGTTCACAATGCCGTCGTAGTTATTATCGAGCGCAAAATAGTCTTTGTTGCCTTTCTTTCCGTTTGGATCTGAAATTTGAAGTTCAGAAACTGACAAAACATTTTGGTATTGAGAGTAATTAGAAGGTTCGCCTAAAGCTCCTTCTGGATTCGAAAACTGAACATTAGCGATTGCCGAAGAAGAAAAGGCAAGAAGGGCACAGCAAGTGAGTAGGGTCTTTTTCATCAAAAATATCTCTTTTGTATTATTATCATTCAATATAAGCATTGATATCACTTTTGAGATTTATGTGAAAACATCTGTGTTTGAAATTGTGGTCGGCACCCAATTTTCTTGTACAAAAATAGAGAGAATTAGGTGTCGATTGGGATTGGTACCTGAGTGTCAAAGGTGTGGATTTTTGCTCGTTAACAACACTACCTGCTAACCCGTAATAGTGAATAAGGTGAGGCTTAAAAACGGCACGTTCAAACTAGTTAGGCTCTGATTTCCACTCTAACGTTTGTCCGTTGCTCAATACGGCTTTTATAGCGCTCGGCGAGACTTTAAGGCCTCTCTGATGAAAGGTTTGATCTGAAAAATTGGCAATGATCTTACTTCCGTCACTGAACTCAGTTTGTTGAACATCGCCGCTCTTATCTAACCATTCGGAATCGACTAACTGTTTATCCCATAACTGTTCGTGCATTGGTTCAAAGCCATCTTGATAGTGTTTGAGTGCTTTGATTCTCTGGCTTGAACTTGATAAAGCTTCATCTCTGGTCAAGTGAACCATCGGTGGTGTGTTGTACAGCATGGCGGTTAAGTCACGTTCTGCTTGTACATTAGTGAACTTAAGGCTGTCTGAATGCCAATGGTGCGTATTGATTACTTCATCATGGAAAACGGCTTGGTAAAGTGGAATTCGATATTGAGGCGAAAACAGTAGCGACTTATAGGGCTCTTTAACCTCGGCCGGCTTAAAGAAGAAGTCGGGCTTGTGGTCTGGGTACCAACGACCTAAGTAATAGGGAGATTGGCGGTTCTCTTTCATGTCTTTGTCTGTCCAACCAAAACCAACCGTTTCTAAGCCGTGTGCAAACGCGATGCCTTTTGTTGTTAGGCTGTTGCCGTCTTCAGAGCCTAATACTAACGAAGGTTGCTCGCTAAGCCACTTCATTCGGTTGTTGAACGCAGAAAGCATGTCTGATTCGTCGTTTGTATTGCCATTACTGTCTATAGAGACGCGGTAATCTTCACGTGCCATGGCGGTTGCATCAACATCTAAGAACAAGCTGTTGAAGTTGCCGAATCTCATAATGTCTTGAGCACGCTGTTTTACGTATTCGAAATTGGTTTTTGTATTTGAGGAAGCATTAGAGGATGCATCTGAAAAGAACAGTTGATTGTTGGTTGCATTAACCATTTGATAGCTAATGAAATGATTGTTTTGCTGTACTGTCCAAAAAGGCATCTTCAAGTCTTGAGTAGTGTTACTTCCAGAATGGTTACCGACGAGATAACTTGCCCAAAGCTTGTTGTCAGTAGGCACGCGCATACCTTCACTAAACGGAAGAAATAGTGTCTGAGTTTGTTGTTCGGCAAGATCAAACCACGCCAATTCGATGGGTTTGTTTCGTTTCACCTGTATATTTGAAGGTAAGCTGAACTGAAAAGTGAGCTGGTCTTGATTAAGCTCTGCCTTAACGTTTATTCCACTGGGTACTAAGGTCCAAGTGGCGATTTTTGCTGAGTCAGCTTTATCGGAAAAGCCAATGACCAGATTGGTCGCTTTCTGTGGTTGGCTATCAACGGTGAGAGCAGCACTGTTAACGCTTAAGCCGTTCCAATCGACCTCTAAAGTATTCGATGAGGTAGCGACGGTATTGTTGTTACTGGTGAGCGTTATTTGGCTCGCTTGTGCGTTGGATGAAAACAGACAAGCTGTTGTTAAAGCCACAATGGCAAAATTAGAAAGATTGAGTGGGTGACGTACGCTGAGCATATTTAGATTCCGTAAAGGGTAACTACGGTTATTACACCTAAGTAGCGCTAGTGCTTTGTCACCTATATGTCTCTATTTTCTGTTTGGCTTTAGTGGTTTTCCATTAGAAAGGCACGGCGACGCGCTGCACATATTGGACTTCAATAGCGCCTTGGTATTCAAACATTTCAACCGAAGCACTCAAGTGCTTGGCTTTGGTTCCAAGTGGACTTTCTGTGGGAACGGGTGCTTGCGCTGTTTTGATTGGCACTTTGTAACCCAGCAGGTTGTAGTTTTCATCAAACCATTGCCAACTCACGTTAGCGTCGGGGCAGTTGTCGATCACCTTTGGAGGCGAGAGCACGATATGTGGTTCGCTGAGTTTACTTTCGAGCGTCAGCCATCGATTACTGTTATTTAAAGCGACAATAATAGGGTAGTGATTTGAACCTATCTTTAGTTGATAAACACCAGATTCGGGTTTGATGAACATTTCATTGGTTTCAATCTCTTGATACTCATTATTGGAAGCGAGTTGTCCATCGAGAAGGACTTTACCTTTAGGCGATACCAAAGAAAGAGTTTGAGTTTCTGAGCCTTTGCTGAGTTGCTCGGCAGAGACTTTGATTTGATAACCGTGCGACGACAGGCCATAGCGTCGAATGAAGCTGACTTGGATGTGGTGTTTTGGCTCAGCACTTTGTTTGAGTAAGGTTCCACATTGAGTCTGGCTCAGGATCTCTTGTTTGACTGGCAGCCAAAGCTCACTATCGAGTGATTTGTGATCGAGTGCGATTTGCAGCTCTTGCCACGCAACTTGAGGTTGGTCATCAAGTAGAGATTGATAGGTGTGCTGCAATGGCGTGTCGGTAAACCATGCCGCATGACTTGCGAGCGGCAATGTGTAGATCAGTGCGGTTAACGAAGTAACTTTCATTATGATTCCCCGGCCAAGCGGTAACCAACGCCACGATGTGTTTCTATATTCAATGTTGGCAGCTTCTGGCGTAAGCGCAGTATGTGATTATCAATAGTTCGGGTACTAGGAAAAGCCTGATATCCCCAAATCTTATTGAGTAATTCATCTCGGTGAAACACACGACTTTGGTTCTGAACAAACAGTACCAATAGCTGAAACTCTTTAGGTTTTAGTGTTACAGGGCTTTCATCCAGATAAGCGATCCGTTCCGACAAGTTGATTTGGATATTTGCGTAAGTTAAGAGGCTCACACCTAACGGACGTAGCTGGGTAATGACTCGAGCGAGTAATTCGTCGTTCGAAAATGGTTTAGTCACATAGTCTTTGGCACCCGCCATTAAACCTTCAACACGTTGTTGAACTTCTACTTTAGCGGTCAACACAATCACAGGCAGCGCTTTGAGGAGCAACCAGTTTGGAAGGTGTTGCAAGCTGTCCCCATCTTCAAGCTGTCGATCCAGTATCACAAGATCGGCTCGAAACCATTTCTTACTGGCATTCTCTGAATCCTTCGCCCAAAGGCATTGGTAACCATTGGATTCAAAGATGCTGACGAGGCCTTGTCCAAGCAGTTGGTCGTCTTCAATCAGCAGTAGGGTGTTCATAAGCAATTTCCAAAATACATCGGGTTGGGTTACGAAGAATAATGAGGCGGCCATTCGCTTGCTTCATCAAGTGCTCGACAATAGTCAGGCCAATGCCCATGTTATCCAGTTCGTGCGTTTCACTTGGCGTGACACCAGACATGAGCCGTTGTATCGGTGAAGGGAAGTGCCCCTCGTCTTGTACCTCAATCGTCAGCTTGTCACCGAGTTCGACCTTTACCAAAACCTCACCTTTACCATGTTGTTTGGCATTCTTGATTAGATTATCCAAGCAGATGGTTAGCCAGTAATAGGGAAGGTTCAGTTCAACTTCACGCGCTTCACATTGATAAGAAATATTGTGCTTTTCACAGACATGATCGAGCCACTCTTCTAATGAAGCGTTTTGCTTCAACAAAGGCTCTGACTGATCCGAACTTAGGTACACTTTGCTGTTTTCGGTGAGCTGAGAAAGCCTTTGATAGTCAGATATTAAACGCCAAACCGCACTTTGAGTTTCATCAGAAAAGTCATCGTAGCGATTTCTAAACATTTCGACGGTTAAGCCTAGGCTAGTAATAGGCGTGCGCAGTTCATGAGTAAGAAGCTGTAAAACGAACTGCCTCTCTTTTCGTTGTTTTGTTCTTAGGTATAAGACTCTAGCGAGCCCGGAAAGCAATGTTAGCAGCAATGTAAAGATCAACGTTTTCATGATCAGATTGTCATTGCTAGGCTCGTTTAAGCACACGTTACTGTAACGAAAAGTACAGGTTTCACCTGCCAAAGATACCTCTTGTTGCTCTGCGATAGGTTGCCAAACATCTAAGGGAATAGCTTTCCAGCCTTGTTCGCCACTTAACCAAAGCACATCATCTTGTTGCCAAGCGCGGTATCCATTGAGCAGTGCTTCTCTGCCTTGTGCACTTAGGCTTTCTAGTTTGTTATATAAAGGGTGCTGAGGGTTGGTAAGACTCAAAAATGGGCGTATCTGCTCGGTCATATCTGGGTAAGCGGCTAAATAACGACCAGCAAAGCTGCCACCGGCAGGGTGACGTTTGGAGTGTGCTGCAAACCAAATCGAATCCAATGTTTGTTGCTGACACAGAGCGAGCTCGAACTCGATGGCTTCATGTAATGAAGGGTTACTGCTTTCAATCGCTTGGCAGTGATCTTGTATTGACGCTAACGCTGCGATGTCGTCCCAACTGAATTGGTTGAAATCAGGATAGCGGCTATTTTCATGGAGCAGAACTTTCGGATACTGAGCCAACTCTTGTTGAGATACTAAGAGTGGGGATGATTGCCAGCTCAGTTGATACAGAGTTTGCCACTTATCTTGCAAACTTTGGGCATTGACTAGGGTTGGGAGCCAAAAGATCAAGCAAAGAGCTAATGTAAACCTGCGCATCCAATCATTCTCGTTAAAAGTCGTGGGGCGAGTCTAAAGAGTTTTGGGCGCGATTTGTAACCTGAATGTCAACAAGTGTTCTTTTAACAACAAATTGTCGAGTGGGTCATGCTTTTAAATAATAAAGTACAAATACAGTAAGTATCATTTATTTGAAATAAAATAGATAATTGTGTACTTACTGTCATTATTGGGCGAAATGAGGGGACTATACTGGGCTCATACCTAATAAGAGGAACCATCATGAAACTCATCATCAAATCAGTATTGGCAATCAGTATTTTGGCTACAGGCTCTGCTCATGCGTTCGAATTAACCAGCAACGATATTCAAGAAGGTCACCCAATGGCAAAGACTTTTGAATACTCTAGTTGGGGTTGTGACGGCGATAATCAATCACCACAATTGATGTGGAAAGATGCACCAGCAGGTACCAAAAGCTTTGCTATCACAGCTTATGATCCAGATGCACCGACTGAAAGTGGCTTCTGGCATTGGGTTGCGTTTGATATCCCTGCAACTGTGAACGAGCTACCTCGCGGTGTCGACATCTCTAAAGTCGGTGGCAAAGAAGGTCGCATTGATTACGGTACAGTTGGCTACGGTGGCGTTTGTCCTCCAGAAAAAGATGGTATGCACCGTTACCAGTTCACGGTTTGGGCATTACCAACGGACAAACTTAACCTCGACGAAAATACGCCGTCGGCTGTGGTTGGATTCACGTTGAACAGCATGGCTTTAGACAAAGCTAAACTGACCGCAACTTATACACGTTAATAGCTTATGTACGTTAAAGCTTATACACGTACATAATAAGTAAACAAGGGGATGAGATGAATCATCAATATCAAGTGACGATCTTTCGTGCAGAGCAGTTACAAAAACTGCGTAATGTGAGGATTCTATCCCCTAGTATCATTCAGATTATTACAGGCAGTAAGCGCCTGTTTTGGAAAGATTCAGCGGCAGAGCTCTCACATTCTGAGCTGTTGTTGTGTGAGGCATCAGCTTCACTAAGTTTTGAGAACATGCCCCACAAAGGGCGCTTCTTGTCGCGAGTGTTCAGCTTTCAATTCCAACCTTCTCAGGCGATGCTTGATTTAAGTGAGGAACGCTCGAATGATCTGGGACTGCCTACAGTAAAAGCGGATCGAAACTTACAAGACTCACTCAATGCTCTGTTCTCTTTTGATACACAGAGCATGAGCAAAGAGACTCAACAGTTTTGGTTGCAGGGCTTGTACCAGCAATTAGCTGAAAAAGGGGTGTTGCATCTATTGTTTGTCAGTGCCAACGTCTCGTTTAGCCAAAAGCTCAGCCATTACCTTTCACATTCACCAGATGAGAAACATCCATTAGAGTCGGTGGCGGAGCGATTTGCGATGAGCCGAGGGACATTGATTCGGAAGCTCAAACTGGAAGGCATGCAATATCGAGAGGTACTGGCTGAAGTTCGCTTGAGTCACGCGCTTTATCTGATGCAAAACGGACAGCAGAATGTGGCGATGTTGGCTCAGTCTTGCGGTTACCAATCGGAAGGGCGTTTTAGTCAGCGCTTTAAAGGCAAATTTGGTTTGTCGCCAAGTGAATACATCAAAACCGTCGTCAGCCATAGAGTCGCGAGCAAATAAAGTCGCGACGCCATAATCATTCTGTTTGGCCTAAACGCTTACTTTCTTATCTCGTGCTGCCAATGCCGCGAAAATCGTACACGCAAAGGCAACAGATGCGATCAGCAGAATCGGCACACTCCAAGAATCTGTCTGGGCATGAAGCTTACCCACCAGCGTTGGACCAGTGGCTGCCAACGCATAACCGATTCCCTGAGCCATACCCGACAATGATGCGGCTTGGCTGCTATTCGATGTACGCAAGCCAACAAAAGAGAGCGCGATAATAAACGTCGAGCAGTTGGCTAATCCGAACAGTCCCACCCAAAAAATCGCAAACTCAGGCAAATACAGAAGACCAATCAATCCAACAAATACACTCGATGCACATAGAGTGATGAGCCATTGTTGATTGTCACTTTTGGCTAAGAACGGCAGTAACAGCAGCCCCGGAACCATAGTCGAAAATTGCAGAAATCCATAAATGTAGCCCGCGTCGATTTCGCTGTAGCCAAGATCGTTCAATATCTGTGGCAACCAGCCAGCCAAAGAGTAGAAGGTAAATGAGTTAAGCCCAAGCGCTAACGTTACTTGCCACGCTACGCCGCTTTTAATCATCTGTTTCATCGGCAGAGGTTTGTCTTGTTGCTTGTTATTGTTGGCTGAAGGTGAGCGTTTTCTGATTTTAGGCAACCAGATCATCAAAGCTAATATTGGGAATATTAGGTTCATTAACAGTGCTAATTGCCAACCCGTGATCGTAAATAAGGTTAGATTTGAAAACGGCACCATCAAACTTGAGCCTAACGTCGACCCGATGCCCATCGTAAAGATGTACAGAGAAGTCACAGTAGCGATGCGTGTCGGGAAGCTAACTTTCACTACTACAGGCAACAACACATTACCAATCGCGATACCAAGCCCGATCATCACCGTGCCGATATACAAGGTTGGGGTTAACCCAGCAGAGCGCAGTGTAATACCCGTAGTGATCAGAACTAAGCCTAATAACAGGCTAGGCTCTAGACCAATTCGTTGGGATATCTTGGTGACTAATGGTGAGAATAAGGCAAAAGTTAACAGTGGCAAAGCTGTTAAGAAGCCTGCAGCCGATGACGTAAGGTTGAGGCCTTCCATAACCTGAGAAAGCACAGGAGCCAAGCTCGTAAAAGGCCCACGAAGGTTAAGTGCTAGGAATAGAATCCCTAACATCACGAAAATGCTATTACGAAGAGAGGCGCTCATAGGTTGTTCTACTGTTTGCTTATGAGAAGACAGGCTAGCCTACAGATCATTGAATGATTACACAAATACCGTTTAAATAGGTTTACTAATGATTGAACCTGCGCAGTACGCGCTTAGCCAGAAAAGTCACCCATGACTGTATTAAATATCGACAAGCTCATCTCGGACTTCCCACTGCTTCAACAATTATTGCATTGGAAGAAGTGGTTTGGTTTAACCCAAATGTGACGACTCTGGAGCGCGGTTTGCTTTATGTGGGTTTAGGCGAACAAGATATTCACGATGCGAGCATGAGGCTGCAAAGGTTTGCTCCTTATCTAGCCAAGGCGTTTCCTGAAACTCAAGCGACCAATGGCATCATCGAGTCTGAGCTTGTTGACATTCCATCTATGAAATCAGCATTGGGAGCACATTATCAGCAGCCAATAAAAGGGCGTTTGATGATGAAGAAAGACAGCCATTTGCCGATTTCAGGTTCAATCAAAGCGCGTGGTGGTATTTATGAAGTACTAACACATGCCGACAAGCTTGCGATTGAAGCGGGGTTACTGTGTGAGAGCGATGACTACAGCAAGCTGCTCGAACCTGAGTTTCGTAACTTCTTCCAACAATACAGCATTGCGGTAGGTTCAACGGGTAATCTAGGCATGTCGATCGGTATCATGAGTGCAAAATTGGGCTTTACTGTCTCTGTTCATATGTCGGCAGACGCGAGATCTTGGAAGAAAAGCAAACTTCGTGAGCATGGCGTCAACGTTGTTGCAAATATGAGCTGCTAAAAAGATAAGTCATGATAGAAGAGTGTTGTTTATAGCTTGTACACACTCTTTCTCACCTCTAAATCCCACCTTAATTCAAACAATAACTTGCACAGATCGTTATCCAAAACACACATTTTATAAATTAAGCTTCTTAGATGTTCTAACTATCAGTTAGGTTGAGTGGCATTCAACTTGATAGGGATTGAGCAATGCAGACGGACAAAGTGATACAGACAAGACACATAAACACACCAGAAAAATTACTCCAGCGTTTAGATGCGATTGGGGAGTCTTTGGAAGCATCGGGTAAGGCTCATGCTTTGCTGGGATTGGGCTCAGTAGGTATTGAAACAGAACGACTTGATCAGTATTCAGATGTCGATTTTTTCGCAATAGTGCAAACAGGGCACAAGCAGTATTTCTTAGACAGTTTGCATTGGCTATCTGATATTCACTCAATCGACTACGCAGTGAGAAATACCGTCGATGGCTATAAAGTTCTGTACGCTGACGGAATCTTTTGTGAGTTTGCAGTGTTTGAACCCCACGAGTTAGCGCACATTTCGTTTGCTGAAGGGCGTATTGTTTGGCAGCAACATGAATTTGATACACAGTGTTGTGTTTCACCAATAAAAGGGGAGACAGACACTAATTCCCAAGATTGGATCATTGGTGAGGCTCTAACCAATCTTTATGTGGGTATGTCTCGTTATAACCGAGGCGAAAAGCTGTCGGGCAGTCGGTTCGTTCAATCTTACGCACTCGATCGTTTGATCGATCTTGTGGATCAAACTGAACAGTCTGAGCCTGAATTCGTTGATGAATTTATGTCGGATAGAAGGCTAGAAGCACGCTTCCCTAAGTTTGCCCAATTGCTACCAACCTTTACCCAAGGCTACGAGCGCACCGCTGAATCGGCACTTGCCCAACTAGCATTCCTCAACACCCATTTCGCAGTCAACCAAGCCATGTGTGACCGAATCTCTGAACTGTGTTCCAGTAAAGATTAAGCCTATAAACTGTTAATCTTAAACCTATTTTCTTGGTGTGCGTAAATAACAGTTGTCGCTCGTCTGTATTGTTGATAGGTTTTAACCATGAAATTTAATTCTGCTTCAACTTCAATTTTCTTTTGGTGGTGCTCTCAATAGAGCAGCACGGAATACTTACATTCTTTAGCTGCTGGACGGTAGCTAAGAATGTCATCAAAAATGTCGCCTCTTTTTATCTCCAGTAGCCTTTTTAACTTGGAGATACACCATGAATACCAACTCAAACAGCCATACCGACAGCAATAATATTGGCAGTAAGAACAATACCAACAAGCCTGAAATCATTCTGACTGGCGATAGAGCTACTGGGCCTTTGCACTTGGGTCATTACGTCGGTTCACTTAAACAAAGAGTCTCTTTGCAGCATATTCACGACCAAACGATATTGGTCGCTGACATGCAAGGGCTTACCGACAACGCCCATAATCCTTCGAAGGTTTCTTCCAACATTCTCAATGTAGTCGCTGACTATCTTGCGGTGGGTATCGACCCGACCAAGACCACGATTTGTCTGCAATCACAGTTGCCGGTGTTAGCTGAGCTCACCATGTTCTACAGCAATCTTGTTTCTATCGCCCGCTTGGAGCGCAACCCAACGGTCAAAAACGAGATTCAGAACAAGGCATTTGGTCGCTCTATTCCAGCTGGCTTCCTCACTTATCCAATCTCACAGGCGGCAGACATCACTGCTTTTAACGCGACTTTAGTGCCTGTTGGCGATGATCAATTGCCGATGTTAGAACAAACCAATGAGATAGTAAGGAAAGTGAATTCGCTCGCTGGCAAATCAATCTTAAATGAATGCAGACCGCTTCTCAGCAATGCATCTCGTCTCCCTAGTACCGATGGTAAAAGTAAGATGTCTAAATCGATGGGCAACGCCATTAATTTGGGTGCAATAGAGAAAGAGATCAGAGCTGCCGTTAAATCCATGTATACCGACCCAAATCATCTACGAATTGAAGACCCAGGCAAAGTAGAAGGGAACATCGTGTTCACTTATCTTGATGCTTTTCACAGTGACGCTAACTATGTAAGTCAACTAAAAGAACATTACCAAAGAGGTGGGTTAGGCGATGGACAAACTAAGAAAGTGTTGGAAGAGTGCTTACAGGAGATGCTTCGTCCTATTCGTGAAAGAAGAGCTGAGTTACTGGATGATAAAGCGCAGCTCATCGATATTTTGCGAAATGGTAGCGAAGTCTCTAGGGAAAGAACGCAAAAGGTACTGTTCGATGTAAAAGACGCCTTTGGTCTGAATATTATCTAGCACTGGTTACGTGTAAATAAAGTCAATTAATTTGAATGCCGAGTACGATTGATTTATAAAATAGATTTCGGTGAATGTAAATGAGGTTGTATGGCAACGCATAATCTCAAACTCCAGCTTTCAAGTTATGGTAATCAAATGAAAATTAACGTTTTATTCTCTATCTTATTTTCGGCTTTGGTTTTAATGTCTGGCTGTTCAGATGTGGTCAGCGATGAGTACTCGACTTATGCGCAAGCCAAACAAGAGCGATTGTTTGACAGAGGTTGGTTACCCGACATTTTGCCTAAATCTACCGTGAAGATTGAAGTGAATAACGATCTGGATGCGAATACTTCAGAAGGAAGCTTCATCATCAACAAGCCAGCATTGTCTGAATTTATTGGGAAACTAAAGCTGACTGAATCAACCAATCAATTTCAGTTTGTGGATGGCGAGAATGTTTGGGTGTTCAAGATTGGTGATGATAGTCTAGTTTCCTACACGCTCAGTAAGCGCAAAGGCTAAGTTCAGTAATTCCAACCTACATTTCTGTTATGAGTTATGTGGGTTGTCGAATGACATTGTTCACCTAACTGTGCCTAGTCACCGCCAATAAGCCCTTATCACTCTTAGTTACAGGAAGGTAATGATGGAAATCAGTCAGTTGGATCATTTGGTCTTAACCGTGAAAGATTTACAAGTTACGGTCGACTTTTACCAACGGGTACTTGGAATGAAGCCTATCGAATTTGGCGAGGGCAGGTTGGCGTTGTCATTTGGAACGCAGAAGATCAATTTACACCTCAGAGGTAGCGAGTTCGAGCCAAAGGCAAGGCGTGTGCAGGTCGGTAGTGCAGATCTCTGCTTTATTACCAATATGCCAATTGCTGAAGCCACTGAACATATCAAAGCACAAGGCGTCGTGATAGAAGAGGGACCAGTACAGCGAACCGGTGCGACGGGAAAAATTGTCTCTGTTTATATTCGAGATCCTGATGGCAACCTCATTGAAGTCTCGAATTATTAGTTTTAGACCTACAATCGTACGCTTTTCTTTACTCTTCAAGTACATGACATTTCACTTTTACGCTGCTTGGTGCTGGATGTAGTCAACCAAATAAATTACAATCGAACGACGTTTTATTAATTCGTGCTTTATCACTATGATGAGAAACTTACTCATATTCATCGTTAGCCTGTTCTTCTTAACAGCCTGTTCTTCAACGAGTAATCGTCAGCTAGACGACGAGACATTGAGCAACGAAGACGCTATGTCGAAAAGTATAGAGGGAGAGAGTAATCTCGAGACTTCAAAGGATACAAACGCTGAGACCAGCGTTGATTCTTCCCATGATTCAATCGTTAATCATCAACCACTCACTAACCTTGATTCAAATAAAGACACGATAGCTCACGCCAATGCAGAGCCAGAATCAGTGGAGCCTTCTCAAATAGAAGCGACAGAAACAACTGAAAGCGATGCTAAGAGTGGCGGTGAAAAAGGCATCGGAAGCTATTTTATTCGTCATAATAAACCGACTAAGACGGTGATTAAATCACTAGAGGGCGTGACAGATGCATTGAACGTCATGACGTTTGGAATATTTGCCACCGGTAATGGTTAAACCGTTAACCAAGAACGCCAACCTAATAGATAGAATGAAACGTGAAGGCGACCCCAGTGGTTCGCCTTTTTTGATCTTTTAAATCTAGCCATCGTTGCGCCTAATCATCGTGTTCACTTATCTAGGCATTTGAGTCAGGCGACGGTTAACGAAAATAGGAAATTATTAGTTCTGGAAGGGACTCGCCGAATTTACCTTGTTTGACTTGTTATATGCATCAAGGGTTCTAATACTCATCCCAAAGTAAGCAATAAAATCTAATCTTACAAAGACAAATCTTATATTCACTTACGAGCATAGTAAGATGTTTGCTGTTAAGTGCGGTTAGGTTTAGTTATCAATATTCTAGGGAAGAAATATGAACAACAAGAGTGTGTTTTTAAGCGTCGCGGTGGTGATGTTATCTGCTCATGCAAATGCATCAGACGCGAGCCATGAGTCTGTATCAGATGGTGTTATCGCAGAACAAAGAGCGAAGCTTTCTGAAAACACCCAAGGGCAAGGTTTTGGACCGCAAGCTCCACGAGATTTGGGTTCATTAGAAGGTAAAAATACTAGGCTGTTCTCGGATGCCCCTGATTCAACAGCGATGAACTTATGTAATATTCACTTCCATAAAAATGCTGAGCATAAAGGTGGAGAGTTTACTCAATACGCTGGTAACGGTGATGGTAAGGGATTCCAGAGTGGCTTTAAATACACAGGCAAGCTGAGTTCTGCTGAGCTGAAACCATTTGAGGGCAAGGTTTGTCCGAGCGAGCATGGTTCTTTGCATTCGGGTGACACCATTGAAGTTCACTATGTTTATTCAACGGCGCAAGTTGAACCGGGTGAAACACTGGGTGCTTGTTTTAACGATGCGATTACCAACCCGCAACTGCGTGTAGAAACCCAAGTATACGTATTAGTGAATGACGACAAAGCACCCGACTTTGAAGCGCTCGCTAAACATTCAAAAGTGAACGGCTTACACCAAGCACCAAACATCCCACAAGATACGGGCTCAGCGATCCAATACGCAGGCTCTACAACGGGTCCTGGTTATAATGAGCAAGGTTCACCTTTCCAAGTAACATGGAGCGTTAGACCACAAGTCGCGAAAGTAAATATCGCGACAGTAGGTAGCTGGTGTGAAGGCAATGACTTTAACGAAGATCACGCCCACGGTGTGAGAAACTTGGTGGTTAACCCCGAGTTGTTATCACCCATTCGTAACGACTAAACGATTCTGGCGAACAAAATGATTAAGGCGAGCCAATAGGTTCGCCTTTTTTATGCCCTAACGAAAAGTACTTAGGTTTAGGTTTAATTAAGTCTGGTGGGTAAATTACGTGCGACACTTATTCAATACATGAGTTGTGTAAATCGTATTTAGTAAAAAACGTTCTTTACCAGAATCGAAGCTCCATGATACGTTCATGATCAATTATGTTGGGTTATAGAAAAGGACAGTCCAATGTCATTAGAAAGTGCGATTACATTCTTTATTGCCATGTTTGTATTTGGTATTACTCCGGGGCCTGGCGTCTTTGCCATTTTAGCTCGTGCTATGGTTCAAGGATGGCGAAAGTGCGTCACGCTTTCGTTAGGTATGATATGCAGTGATCTTATTTACCTTGCGCTTGCCTGTTTCGGTCTAGCAACGATTGCCGAGAATTGGTCGATTGCGTTTGAGGTGATTCGCTATGTTGGTGCAGCTTATTTGATTTACTTGGGCTACAAGATGTTTAAGAGCCTGCCTGAAGTGCAAGGCTCTGCGGAACTTGCGGCCAAACAGAGTCAGAAATCTGAACTCGCGAGTTTCGCGCAAGGCTTTTTGATTTCAGCATCGAACCCTAAAGTGATTCTGTTTTATATTTCGTTCTTGCCGACTTTTATTGATCTGACTGTTCTGCGCTCACAAGATATCGTATTAGTTTCTGCTTTAGCATCTGTTGCTCTGATGTCAGGCTTAATGCTTATCGCTGTGGGCGCGGGCAGAATGGCAGGTTTGTTAAAAACGCCACGCGCACATAAAAGGTTAAACCAAAGTGCTGGTGGAATAATGATTGCTGCTGGCTCATATTTGGCGATCAATCGATAAATACGAATCTTTAAACAAAAAGGCGAACCGATGGGTTCGCCTTTTTAGTTGGATATGTCCCGTCCTGAAATGTGTTTACACATTGAGGACGAATTATGGCTACTTCAAATAATACCTACGTTAAGCGCACTCAGCGTGATTACACACTAGGCTTTAAATTACAGGTCGTCGCCGCTGTAGAAAGAGGCGATATGACATATAAACAAGCCCAAACCATTTATGGTATCCAAGGCCGTTCAACTGTTTTAACTTGGCTTCGAAAGCACGGTAAGATGAATTGGGCGCAAACTCCAAGGATGAATACCATGCACCAATCAACTAAGCCTAAAGAGTCACCAGCACAGAAAATAAAGCGTCTTGAGAAAGAGCTGGAAGACGAAAAAATCAAGAATCTCTTTTTAAATAGAGTGGTTGATATTCTTGATGCTGAACACGGAACTAGCCTCAGAAAAAAGTATCTCACCAAGGAGCAAGAAGCCTTCAAGAACAAGAAGGAATAAGTTTAGTTCGAGTATGTAAGCTATGCGGGATAACGAGACAAAGCGTTTATCAACGAGAAAAGCGAGCTGTTCATCGCCAGTTGGAACTTAAACCCATCAAACAAATGGTGTTGGATATTAGACGTTATATGCCTCGGGTTGGCACTAGAAAGCTCTACTTTTTACTTAAGCCAAAGTTGCAAGAACAAGGTATCAAGTTAGGTCGGGATGCTCTTTTCAACTACTTACGTGATGAACGGTTATTGGTAAGACCTAAACGTAGTTTTACGAAAACGACAAACAGTAAGCATTGGATGAAAAAACATCCGAACTTATTAAAGAACTACAAACCATGCACTCCAGAGGGTGTGTTAGTAAGTGATATTACCTATATCCAATCAGATGAAGGCATTCACTATCTCTCATTGGTAACTGATGCGTTTAGTCGGAAAATTATGGGCTACGAGCTGAGCAACGAAATGAAGGCGACGGATGTTGTGAAAGCGCTAGATATGGCTATTAAGGGGCGTCAATATCATCGTTCGTGTATCCATCACTCTGATCGTGGTCTCCAGTATTGCTCCGGTGTTTATCAAGATAAGTTGAAAAGTAGCGGCATAAGCCCCTCGATGACAGACGGTTATGACTGCTATCAAAATGCATTAGCAGAGAGAGTAAATGGAATACTGAAACAAGAGTTCTTACTTAATAAGTGTAAAAACCTCGGAGAGCTTAAACAACTAGTAAAAGAGTCTATAAGTACCTATAACAATATGAGGCCGCACCTTAGTCTCAGGATGAAAACTCCAAATGAGGTGCATGAAAAAAGCCAACAGCTGATGCTGTTGGCTTAGTAGAAATACTGTCAACGTATTTTAGGACGAGACAATATAAATGCCATCGTTTAAACAGAGACTTGTTTGTTAGTCACAATGGTGCAATTATTTAACGAGTGATATTACTCAGATGCATGTCTTATGATGACTATCGAACAACAGCTTTCTCGGCTGGATCTAAACTTATTGGTGTCGTTAAGTGTTTTAATCAAAGAGAGGAACGTAACGCGAGCTGCCAATACCTTGTATCTGTCTCAGCCTGCGATGAGTCGTACCTTAAGTCGCTTGCGAGAGTTGTTTGATGACCCACTGTTCTATCGAGAGTCTAATGGCTTAGTGCCCACGCAAAAAGCGCTAGAGCTACAAGCACCTTTAGAAGAGTTGCTATTGGCTATGCGAAGCCTAGTAACGAAATCTGCGTTTGATCCTGCTGAATGTGTTCAAACCTTTGTTGTCTCTGTACCGCCATTAATGAGTCGGATGCTTTCTGTTCCCCTTGCTGAACGCTTCATGCACGATGCTCCAAACGCCAGTCTTATCGAATATCCCATTGCGAAAACGCCCACCAGTCAACTGCTGTCACGAGATGTAGATTTTACTATTCACATCGAAGCCCCTAGCAATCCAATCGAATTTCCATACGTGAGTCTTGGGCAGATCTATCCGGTATTTTATGTTTCTGAACATCACCCTTTAGCCAAAGCTGAAAATGTAACGCTTGAGCAGTGCCTCGAATCTCGTTTTGTTGACCTCACGCTCGATATTCGCTCGAATTACGGGCTGCAACACCCTGTAGACACTTACTTAGTTAAGAATGGAATGCAGAGAGATATTGCCTTTAAAAGCGGACAGCTTCTTACGCTGGTGGAAGTGATGCAGAGTTCGGATACAATTTTGGTTGCGACCCACAAATTGACGGAGCTAGAGGGAATAGGCGACAAGATAGTGCCGATATTCTCTCTAGATAATGTTCCCGAATTAATGTTCGAACTGTTTTTGATTGAGCATAAGAGAACCGTTACCAGCCCAGCACACCGATGGTTTAAGAACTTAGTCGTGTCCGTGATTGAAGACGTTGTTTGTGACAGTTGATTAAGGCTACGGACTTTAGAGCTGGCCTAAGCAATAACCAGCTAGAGCAATAACCGACCTCCAGTTTTCATATGGATCTGGTTTAGATACTTCAGCGCCTGTGATTCATAACATGACGTCTTCCTTTCCTGCTTTATTATTTCTAATCATCAGTTGGTTTGCGCTCAGCCAATTTCAACGACAGCCCTAAACTGGATTAATTACCCTAGCTGTCTATTGTTAAGCAGTGAGCCTGTTGAAGGTAATCGTTCATCTTAAGAATAAATCGATAGTGGTGACATAACTTTCATGCATATCTCTTATACGGCGATGTCATTTGTGAATTTATGCTGCCTTGATAACATTGTTCACAAGTTGAGCGGTTAACGAACTAACTGTTCGAACAAAAACAAATGGACTATGTATTGATTTAGCGTTATCGATTTATTAGAGGTCAACAATGAAAAAATTAGCATTAGTAGTTTTAGGTTTAAGCGCAGTTTCTCTTTCTTCTTACGCAGCTGAAGAAGTTTCAACTCTGACAGAGTTCTTCAATGCCGATGGTGAAGTGACTACCGTCGACAATTACGCGGTGTACGAAACGTCACGCCAATATTTGAAAAACCAAGAGCTTGTTGGCGTTAATAAATTCCTACACAAACGCGAACTCACGCCAACCGATAAACAGCCTGTGGTTCGAATGAACCGAGACACCTACTACTCAATGGCAGTAATTAATGTATCAAAGGGGGCGACCGTCACGTTACCTGAGATCCCTGAAGGCAAGTACATGTCGATGGAAGTGATTACTGAAGATCACCGCATTCAGCCAATGCAATACGGTTCAGGTACGTTTGATCTTTCTACTCATAGCGGTGATCACGTTTACGTCATTGTTCGTACCGACGCGACATTCTCGAAAAATGAAGTTCATGAAATCCAAGATAAAATGAGCATTGATGCAAAAGCAGACGGCAAATTTATGGCAATGCAAGTGGATGAGAAATCATTCGATGAGGTAGAGAAAAACCTTAAAATGGAAATGCCGAAACTACTGAAACGCGATGGTGCTCAGGCGACGTTTGGTATGTTTACCAGCCCTGAAGATGCTTCAAAAGAGATGTTTACCAAAGAGAAGTACGCAGTGGGTGCGGCTATCGGTTGGGGTGGCGCGCAGTTAGATGACAATATTTACGAAGTCTCTGGTAACTTCCCAGCAGACACTTGTCATCAGGCAACCTTTGATGATCCTAAGAACCAAGCGTTTTGGTCGGTAACGGTCTACAACAAGCAAGGTTTCATGTTTGGTGAAGTGGCGAACGTAAGCTCAAACACGGCTGAGAAAAATGCAGACGGCACTTACACCGTAAGCTTTGGTTGTGGTGATGATGCAGTAAACAACATCAAAACAGAAAACGATTCTGGTGTGTTTAACTTAGCTTTCCGTCATTACATTCCAAGCCAAAAAGTACGTGATGGATTCCGAGTGCTTCCTTACGTGAAAGCAGTGAACTAATGTTGCGATAGTCGTACAATGATTATAGATGCGCGTTATTACCAAATGGCAATAACGCGCTTTTTTATGGATTCTATTTCATTTCTTGCTTTCTTAAGTGTAGAAACACAAAGGGCGACTCAAAAATGGTCTAACTTTGATTATACGCAGCGAGCCTCAGTTCAAATAAATCAATTAAACCTTCTTCCATCGATACTTTCAGTTGCACCACGCATTTGATCGAATTTAAACCCGCTGACACCTTATGTGATAACGCTTCCAGTTATCTTTTCAGCCTCTAAAGGGAACAAATACCACAACCAGCGTTATAAAAAGCGATAGCCGTGGAGTGTTATGAGTCCTATTTGAGGTGTATAGTTATAGGTAATTCATTGGGTTATTGAATATTTAAGTTATCAAAAGATGCGGATGTCATGAAGAAAAACGGATTTACTTTAATGGAATTAATCATTGTGATCGTGATACTTGGAGTATTGGCCGTTACAGCAGCCCCGAGGTTCCTCAATATTCAAGAGTCAGCAAGAGAAGCGGTACTTGAAGGTGTTGCTGGTGCGATGGAAGGCGTTATCACGCAGGTGACTTCTAAAGCTATTATTGTTGGGCTTGATCCTAGTGCGGAAAATCCAGATGACCAAGGTGACTATGTTATCGATTTCGGTATCGGTCGCGTTGAAGTAGATTGGGGGACGCTTTGCCCTGAAAGTGAAGGCGACAAAGGTGACAAACTTGATATGATTGATTTTCTGACGCTATCTGAAGATGACGATTTAACATCAGCTGTTGGAAATCGACACACTGTCGTTGGATACACTCATTCATTTAGTGAAGCTGACCTTAACAGCAATAACATAACTGATGATGCCTTACCTTCGGGTTGTTATGTTATCTATGATTCTTTTGGTCGAACGAATGGGAGCGAATGTCCTGAGGGCGGCTGTGAATGTACCGTCCGCGTTGTAAATGATGATTGTTAAACCAAGCACATCATCTGGTTTATAGAAATTCAATAAAAAAGCGCGTTATTGCCGAGTAGCAATAACGCGCTTTTTTCTACTAGCTTATTGGCCTATCTTAGTTTGCCAATGGAGCACTTGCTGGTGGCAAGTCACGTTTCTTAATCACGTGTCGTAAGCGAATTAACATCAGCGTCGCTGAAACGCTCAAGCCCGTTAGGATACCAATCCAAAAGCCTTCTTCACCCATTGCTGGAACAATGTGGTCTGTTAAGCCCAACACCATACCTAATGGTAGTGCTAAGCCCCAGTATGAAGCGATAGCTAAGATCATCGGGATCTTAGTGTCTTTATAGCCACGCAGTGCGCCGTTAGCAGACGTTTGCAATGCATCGCTGAATTGGTACATCGCCGTAAAGGTCAACAATACTGCTGCTGTTGCGCTAATTGCAGGGTCGGTGGTGTAAAGCCTAATGATCCACTCAGGGAACAGCAAGAACATCGCAACCGAAAGCAACGATATCAACGCCGCAACCAAGATACCGACTTTGCTGCGTTCAATTGCGCCTAGTTCGTCTTTCTCGCCTAGTGCATGTCCAACACGAATCGTAATGCCAAATGAGATACTCATAGGAATCACGTAAGTCAGGCTCGAAATATTCAGAGCAATTTGTGCCGCTGCCACGTTCTCTGCACCAATACGACCAATCATCAGTGCGATTACCGCAAAGATACTGCCACACACCGCGATGTTCATCCCGATAGGTAAACCTAATCTTAGAAGGTGAAGCATCTCTTTTGCTTTTGGCTTCGCATCTGTAAAACTAATAATAGTTTTGTAGTGGTGATGGCCTTTAATGTAGGAATACAGCATTCCCGACATCAACCAATACACCAAGCTTGTTGCCCAGCCACAACCCACAGCACCCATTTCAGGGAAGCCAAACTTACCGTAAATAAGCACGTAGTTGACCGGAATGTTCACCAACAAACCAACCACAGAAATGATCATTGGTACTTTGGTATTGTTCATCCCTTCACAGAAGCCGTTCAAAGTGTAGAACAGGGCAATACCCGGCACACCAAAGGCGAGGGCAAACGCATAGTCACTGCCGATAGGGATGATCTCAGCGGCTACACCAATCCACTCTAAGATCGGTTTCGCACTCACCAAATAGGCTATGAGTAATACGCTCGCAATTAATGCCAACCAAACCATCTGAAAAAATTCAACAGAGATACTTTGAAAGTCACGTGCGCCGCGGTGGTAAGCGACAACCGGCGTTAACGCCATAATCACGCCACGCAGTAGCAGTAACACTGGGATCCAAAGGCTAGTGCCGAGTGCAATAGCGGCAAGATCGGCAGGGCTTACTTGGCCAGCCATTGTCGTATCGACAAATCCCATCGCTTGGGTAGCTATTTGAGTCAAAATGATTGGAATCGAAAGATGCATAAGCGCACCCGATTCACGAGTAAAAGGACGAAGTTTCGTTAGCATGGAAGTTCACAACACCAATATAAATACACGAATGATGGCAGGATGGCCGGTGTGCATTTTAGGATGTGCCCCGTTGGGCGGGCGACAATATAAACACCTTACCGTATAGGGTCAAGCATTGGATTTATAGAGTTCAAGTTGCTCTGATATATACCGCCACGTCTTAGCTTCAAATCTAGTGCTGGATAACTCTCCTATTGCCACAATGCCAGCAGAAACACAAATAACCCAATTCCAAGCGTGACTTTTAAAAGTAAGCCAAGAGGGGCTCCACCTTTTGGCGCTTTATTGCAACATCCCATAATCGTTTCCTAGTTATATTGAGCTCGTGAGTTGACCTTAAACCTTCCCCTTACAGTAAGGTCAATAAGTTTATAAAACTTAACCAAATTAACCTTTCTTATCGTGTTGGATTCGTTAAGATAAATCCAAAGTCTGCGATTAGAAGTGTGAGGATAATGTGTTGATAGAAAAGTGGTTAGAGATCGATGGTGATCAGCTTTATTGCTTGTCGACTGATATCAAAGAGTCTCAGGAAACACTGGTGTTGATTCATGGGTTGGGTGAGTCGCATTTATGTTTTGCCGATGTGTTTGACTGGCTACCGAATTACAACTTAGTCATGTTCGACCTGTGTGGTTATGGCTATTCTCCTGCTTCGAATATATCCCACTCAACAGAAACTCAAGCAAATCGAATATTGAAAGCACTCGACTTATTGAGCATCCATGGTTGCTTTCTACTTGGGCACTCTTGGGGAGGCGATACATCGACGTTGATTTGTGAATACGACACGAGAGGCATCGTGCGTGGTTTCATTAATGCTGAAGGCGGACTGCACGAAGAAAGCATCATCCTATCCCAGATTATTGCAGATACATATTCTGAACTAAGCACTGACGAGTTTGCGAACTGGGTGAAAGGAGAAGGTTTCTCAAAACGTTTTCCCATGGCTTGGGGACACGGAGCAGGTGTTAAGTATCTTTCGTCAGTTAGAAGATGTGAGCCAGAGGTTCTTGGTCAAACCGCCAGTGAAATCTACGGACAACATGCGACTCAAGATATCCGTGGCGTGGTTGGCTGGGGACAAATTTTCGAAAACTTATCCATACCTAAAGTATATTTTTGGGGTGCTGACAGCCTAGAGGGTTGTGAGCGTGCGAAAGAGTTTATTAGTACGTTAGACAACGTTTCATTTGAGGGCGCAAACCACTGGGTGCAAAACGATCCGGCCAAGTTCTATGCGGAAGTAGATAAGTTTATTACTGGCGTTACAAATAGAACCAAAACTTAGATATTCAACAACGATAATAGAAAGTCTATATGTGGATTGTTGGTTAGCTGGCGCGATCTTTACCTCTCAGCTTGAAATGATTGATTCTCCAAATCGAGTAGGAGGAGGCCTCACGGCCTCCGTCCTCTCACACCACCGTACAAGC